>CAJFUS010000015.1 GCA_904420235.1 Candidatus Neoanaerotignum tabaqchaliae | reverse complement strand
CTTTGCCATAGGCGCCGGCATACTTTTGTGCTTTTTTACCGGTAACGTTGAGGCGGCGGGAACAGCCATTACTGAAGGGGCCGAAAATGCCGTTGAGCTTTGCATTTTTATGGCGGGAACGATGTCGTTTTGGAGCGGAATAATGAAAATAGCAGAAAAAAGCGGAATGGTTGATGTGATGTCTTGGAAAATACGCCCGCTTATGTCGTTCCTTTTTCCCGATATACCCGTTGAGCATCCAGCTTTTAAATATATATGCATAAACATGGTGGCCAATTTTATGGGTCTTGGCTGGGCGGCTACTCCCGCGGGGCTTATGGCCATGAGGGAAATGGATAAACTTAACCGGGTGGCAGGCACAGCCACAAAGTCTATGTGTATGTTTTTAATTGTTAATATATCCTCCATACAGCTTCTGCCGGTTAATATTATAATAATGCGGCAAAAATATATGTCGGAGGCGCCCTTTGATATAGTTCTGCCAGCCATAATAGCAACGTCAGTATCAACAATAGCGGCTGTTGCCGCGGCCAAAATATGCGAAAGGAGATATTTTAAATGAGTATAGCCGACGCGCTTTCGGCCGGACTTATGCCGGCCATAGTTGTTGTTATTGTGTTTTACGCCGTTATAAAGCAGGTTAGGATACTTGACGTTTTTACTGAAGGAGTAACGGAGGGACTTTCTACGGTTTTTAAAATTTTGCCAACGCTTATAGCCCTTATGTGCGCTTCATCGGTTTTTGTGCGGTCTAATATGGCCCAGATTATGGAGGACGCCGTAAAGCCGGTTACGGACTTTATAGGCTTTCCGTCGGAGCTGGTTCCAATATCGGTTATGAAAATGTTCTCCTCCTCGGCGGCTGTAAGCCTCCTTACAGAGATTTACGCCACTTACGGCCCAGACTCATACATAGGCCGTTCGGCTTCAATAATGCTGTCGGCAACCGAAACAATATTTTACACAATGAGCATGTATTTTACTTCGGTTAACATTAAAAATACTCTTTACACCATAAGGTGCTGCATTATAGGCACCCTTGCCGGAGTGGCCGCCAGCGTTATAATTGCTAGGTTTATGTAGCGGGGCTTGTTTTTATAAAAATTATGTATTATACTGCTTTATAAAAAAGACAAGGAGAATTTATTTATGGCTGGAAGAAGCGGAAACGAGACCGACGGAATAACACTTTTAGGGAACAAAAATAATGTATACAAAGACGACTACGCTCCGGAGGTGTTGGAGACATTTATAAACAAACATCAGGACAACGACTATTTTGTTAAGTTTAATTGTCCGGAATTTACAAGCCTTTGCCCAATTACGGGACAGCCGGACTTTGCAACAATATACATATCCTATGTGCCAAATGTTAGAATGGTTGAGAGCAAATCCCTTAAGCTGTACCTTTTCAGCTTCAGGAACCATGGGGATTTTCATGAGGACTGCGTTAACATAATAATGAAGGACCTTATAAAGCTTATGGACCCGAAATATATAGAGGTTTGGGGCAAGTTCACGCCAAGGGGCGGAATATCAATAGACCCATACTGCAACTATGGCATGAAAGGCACTAAATGGGAGCAGGTGGCATGGGAAAGACTAAGCAGGCATGATTTATATCCGGAAAAGGTAGATAACCGATAACCATCGGATTTTTCAAATAATTTTAAAAGGTTCTCATTCTATAAAATGTGGAATGAGGGCCTTTTTTGTTTTCCAACATTAAATAGATTTGAAAAAAGGCGTATATTGTTATATAATTAGTTTATCGTATATTTTTTTAAATTTTGCAGTTGCTTTTGCGGGTGTTTTGCTATGGTTAGAAAAATTATCGCCTCGGCCGCGGCCCTATGCTTTATTTTAAGCGGCTGTTCCGAAGGCACGGACAACACAGAAACTGTTTTTTCGCTTACAAGTGAACAGCAGGATACATATTCCAGTTTAATAGAGGAAGAGCTTAACAGCTTTTACTGGCTTTATGATGAAAACAGCCTTTCATATTACGACGGAAGGGTTCCGGATTATACCGAGGAAAACCGCGCTCTTTTTGACGCCAGCGAGAAAAGCGGATATGACCTTAGAAATTACTGCGGCAGAGAGGCTGTTGTTTACAGCGCCGATTTAACTCATTTTAACTCTGAAAAGGCCGGCATAGTTTATTTTTATTTTATAAGAAACAACATAGTTGGGCTTTTTTATAATCCGGCTGCCAATCCGGAAAAATTTCTTGACCTTAACACAAGAAACGCTTTTACACCGGAGGCGGATTTTATAAAATATGAAAGCGAAAGCCAATATACTGGTTTTACGGGAGAAGCATTGGACGGCCTTAACGAAGGATTCTGTTCATCCTATGTTTATGACGGCGGAAGCTTTATTATGGAAATGACGGACAGCGGAATAAATATATACAGATACCGCGGAGGGGCTATAAGACGGCACAGAACAATAAGCTCAAGCCAGCTTGAGTATATGCGGCCTATAAGCTCCGCTTTCTCGCCGGAAGGCGGGATTGCCGTTATAGTTGGAGAGGTTATAAACGGTTCCGAGGGAGACGACAGCCAAAGACTTTCTTCCAGAAAGGTTCTGTTTTTCGACAGCTCTTTTAATAAGCAGTCATATGAAATTGAGCTTGTTACAGGCACATATTCATGCGTGTCCTTTGCTAAAGGCGATTTAGTGCTTTTAAACGATAAAAATACAGAGCTTTACAGAAATTCGGAAGAAAGATACGAGAAATATTTCAGTTATTACACAAACATTCAGGCTACGGATTTTAAAGAGGCCGATATTGATAAAAACGGCGAAAATGAGTATATAATAACCGACGGCAAAGACCTTTATATATACAAAATTAATGATGGCTCTATGGAATGTTTGTGGCGCACAAACGTATCGGCGGACTGCTATTATGGATATATTTATACCGGCGATTTAAACAGAGACGGCGTTGACGAGATTTATATATGCGACAGCACGGGAACCGTTATACGATACGTTCTTCAGGAGGACTCGCTTGTGTCAAGAAATGAGGATATAACGTACGGACAAAGAATTTACGCCTGCGATTTTGACGGTGACGGAAACGATGATTATATATTTTACAATGGGGAGGAAAGCACACTTTACATGGTGGATTAATTTATGGACGATGAGTATTTTATGCGTGAGGCCATAAAAGAGGCTAAAAAAGCCCTTGATATAGGCGATGTGCCCATAGGAGCCGTTATAGTTAAAGACGGCAAGATTATAGCCAGAGGCCACAACAGAAGGAACAACGACAAAAATCCTTTAAGCCATGCGGAGATTATAGCCATAAATCAGGCCGCCGGCGTTATAGGAGACTGGAGAATTGAAGGTTGTTGTATATATGTTACAATAGAGCCTTGCCCCATGTGTTCAGGAGCCATAGTTCAAGCACGTATACCTAAGGTAGTTTACGGAGCGGCCAATCCAAAGGCAGGATGCGGTGGTTCGGTGGCTAATATTTTGCAGATGGACGGTCTTAATCACAAGTGCGAAATAGTAAGCGGATTGTTGGCTGATGAATGCGGGCAGATGATGAAGGACTTTTTTAAAAAATTCCGCAGGAACGTTGTTAAAGAAGAATTAGAAGCAAAGTAATAAAATATTTTTTTAAAAGCGCCGCTTATTTAGCGGCGTATATTTTTTACAATAAAAACAAAATCCCTCCGCCTTACAGTTTTTAATCCGCTTGGCAGGAGGGATTTTGTTTTTATTGTAAACTTTATGCTATCTTTTCTTTGGCTAATTTTTGAACAAAGGCTCTTATTCTTGTTATGGCCTCCTGAAGATTTTCAAAAGATGTGGCGGCCGAAAGCCTTAAGTGGCCTTCTCCGTATTTTCCAAAGCTGCTTCCCGCAAGGCAGGCAACACCGGCTTCCCTTAAAAGCCTGTCGGCAAATTCTCTGTCTGAAAGGCCAGTGTCTTTTATGCTTGGGAAAAGATAGAAGGAGCCTTTTGGCATAAGACATTGTATTCCTGGTATTTTATTAAGCTCGTTAACAAAATACTCAAGTCTTTCTTTATAGGCTTGAGCCATTTCGTCAACACATTCCTGAGGACCCTCAAGAGCGGCAGTGGCGGCTTCCTGAGTGAAGGCGGCTACGCAGGAGCTTGAGTTTACCATAAGAAGCGTCATTACTTTGGCTAAGTCTTTATTCATTATTCCATAGCCTATTCTCCAGCCAGTCATGGCATATGGCTTTGAGAATCCGTTAAGTACTATTGTACGGTCCTTCATAAAAGGTATTGAGGCCATTGAAAAATGCTTTGTGCCGTTATATATAAGTCTGCTGTAAATCTCATCGCTTAAAACAAATATATTTGTGTCTTTAAGAACATCGGCTATGGCGCGTATATCCTTTTCTTCCATAACTCCGCCTGTTGGATTTCCAGGGGAATTAATTATTATAAGCTTTGTTTTGTCTGTTATAAGAGATTTAAGAACCTTTGGGTCTATTTTAAAATCGTTTTCCATTATAACAGGAACAGGAACAGGAACACCGCCGGCGAATCTTATGCAGGACTCGTATATTGGAAAGCCTGGATTAGGATATATAACCTCATCGCCAGGGTTTATAAGGGCAAGCATTGTAAAGAACATTATCGGCTTTCCGCCTGGAACAACAACTATCTCATCTGCGCTGGTGTTTATATTCTCATATTCGCGGCACCTTTTTGCGATAGCCTCTCTAAGGTAAAGCTCTCCCTGAGAAGCTGTATATCCTGTGCGGCCTTCCTCTATGGATTCACAGGCCACCTTTGATACATGCTCAGGAGTGTTAAAATCAGGCTGGCCTATCTCAAGATGAACAACATCAATTCCCTGTGCCTCAAGGGCTTTTGCTTTGCTTAATACCTCAAATGCAGACTCGCTGCCAAGACGTCCTATTCTTTCTGCTATATATTCTGGATTCATAAAATGACCTCCTTAAATTCATCAACTAAAAACTTAATGCGTATTATAGCACATCAATTTGACGAAAAAAAGGCATATTTATTAAAAAAAATATTTTTATGAATTTCCAACAAAAAGACAAATGTTTTTGAGAGAAAAACACAGCGCTTTTTTATACAAAAATTCAATAGTCAGAATAGAGTTTTTATGTCTATTTTTATTAAAATTGGCGTTTTATAAATTATGTTAAATACTGCCATTAAATATAAAATTAAAACGTAAGGCGAAGAAAATCTGTTTAAACATCAAATATTTTCTCAAGTTTTTCGTAGCCGTTTTCGGCAAGCTTGTCTTTTGGTATAAATTTAAGAGCCGCTGAGTTTATGCAGTATCTCTCAAGCTTTCCCTCAGGGTCCAAATCGTTGAAAACATGGCCCAAGTGTGATTTTGCTGCCCTTGATATAACTTCCGTGCGTTCTATTCCAAGGGAGGTGTCGGGCTTCTTAATTATGCATCTTTCGTCAATGGGCCTGTAAAAGCTGGGCCAGCCGCAGGAGCATTGGAATTTATCTTTTGAAGAGAAGAGAGGCTCTCCAGATACGATGTCTACATAAATTCCCTCATCAAATAGATTATTATACTCGTTTGTGAATGGCGGTTCCGTCGCCGCGTTTTGAGTTACATTAAACTGCATTGGCGTAAGAATTTTTTCAAGCTGATTTATGTCTGGTTTTTCCAATTCCATTGAAAAATCAAGCACAGGATATGTTATAAAAGCTTTGCGCATATCGGAACGACCTATGTGGCAGTAGCCTTGGGGATTTTTTTTAAGAAAATCCTGATGAACCTCCTCGGCCTTATAGTAATTTTTTAAAGGAAGGCACTCCACAACTATTAAATCCCTAGGATATGACTTTTTAAGCTCTTTAAGGGCGTTTTTAATTATCGGCTCGTCGTTGGAATCTGTATAATATATTCCGGTGCGGTATTGGCGGCCTATGTCGGGGCCCTGCTGGTCGGCGGTTGTAGGGTCTATCACTTTAAAATACATGTCCAATATAAATTGAAGGTTTATTTTGTTTGTATCGTAAACAACGTGAACGGTTTCAGCATGGTCTGTACCAAAATAGCAAACCTGTTCGTATGTTGGGTTTTCAGTGTTCCCGTTGGCGTATCCAACATCTGTTGACACAACGCCGTATAAATTTTGGAAATACCTCTCAACGCCCCAAAAGCACCCGCCGGCAAGATAAATCTCTTTTAAATTTTCGCTCATTTTTTTCCTCCTTAAAAAAGTTTTTTATAATATAATAACCCTTTAAAAGAGCTAATACAACACGGCCTAAAAATAAAGTGTAATATGCGTTAAATATGTAAACCATAAGAAAGGGAATTTTTGAGAGTATGAAATAGTTGAAAAGTTGATAAAAACATGAAACTTGATTTTTAATTTATTTATGTAAACTATTATGTTTTAGTAACGTTTGACGCGAATGCTAAGGCCGCAGCTTAAATAAAAATTTAATTTGAAACAAAGAACAGCAAGCTTTTAGGTTTTTATGCCAATCAAGCTTGCTGTTTTGTATTGCCTATTAAAAAATTTGAATTAAATATTTGCTTTACAAATAGACTATAAATTTTTGGATGCTCAGTGATTTAAGGGATGTCAGCATATTTTAACATAAAAAATCAGTGGAATTAGGTCCTGTTATGTGATATTATCATAAGCGTAATAATTGCTGACAATGAAACTTAAAAAGGTTCTATAAGGCCAAAATGCACAAGACCTTTATAAATTCCCTCGTCTTTAACGGAATCTGTTATATATGATGCCACGCTGTTAAGCTTTGGATTGTGATTCAGCATAGCTATGCCGTTTTCGACGGACCTAAGCATTGTATAGTCGTTTTCGCCGTCGCCAAAGGCGTATGTGTTGTTTAACGGAATATCAAAATATTGGCATACGTCTTTTACACCGTCGGCTTTTGACACGCCTTTTGGGTTTATATCGCAGGTTGTAAGGCGCATCTCGGGGGATGTTATATTAACGTCATGAGAGAATTTTTCCTTTAAGTCTTTAAGCTGTTCATGATTTCTGTATATCAAAAGTATTTTATGCACATTTTCGGGAATATGCTCGTTAAGCGGTGTAAATACATTTGGATTTACAGAAAAAAGTCCTATCATATGATTGAAAAGGCTGTCATTTGGCAGATTAACAAAGCACTTTTCGGGACGCTCAAGCACATATATCATGTCGCTTAGATTAAAATAGTTTACAAGGTCTTTAATTGTACTATCATTAAACGGACGTTCTCCAAGTATTTTGTCTTTGTGTATTGTGCAGCCGCCGTTTGTGGTTATTACGCAGTCAAAATTAATATTAAGCTGCGGTATGTATTTTTTGCTCCTTCCGGTGGCAAGACAGGCAGCGTATCCATTTTGCTGAAGGCGCCTGACAGCCTCGGCGGTTTTTGCCGTTGGAGCGTATATTTTTTCGTCTTTATCTGTAAGAGTGCCGTCGTAATCAAAAAATACGGCTCCTTTATATTTTTTCATATATTTTCACCTTTGCTTTATATTTTGTTTCACAAGTGCAATTATATCAGAATAACAATTAAAATAATAGAGGATTAATATGGTTTAATTTTTATGGTTGGTGTGTGTTTATTATGGTAAATTATGGCGATTTTGAATATGGTATTTTAAATGAAGGAGCGGTTATAGAAAAATATAACGGCCAAAAAAGCTTTGTTATTATACCGGAATTTATTGACGGGCTTGAGGTTGTATCCATAGGGGCCGAGGCTTTCAGAGGCCATGGGGAGATTAAAGAGGTTGGTTTTCCTAAAAGCCTTGCAAGCGTTGGAAACTACGCCTTTTGCGAGTGCAGAGGTCTTAAGGCCGTTAATTTTGGCCCAAAGGTGAATTTTGCCGGAGACCACTGCTTTTATAACTGCCGTGCCATTGAGCGCATGGAGCTGCCCTCGGGCCTTGAGTATATAGGCGACGGCTTTGTTAAAAACTGTGAGGGCCTTAACGATATTACAATATCATCTGATGTCGGTATTTCCTCGTCGGTTGCCTCATTTTTAAATGAGCTTAGCGGTTCCTTTTCTCTTAATATAAAAGACAAAGGAATTAGACTGCTTTTCCCCAGCTTCGGCTATGAGTACATAGACCGTTCATATGCCAAGGTTTTTGAAACCGTTACCCATGGCGGAGGACTTTTATACAGAAAATGTATTGAAAAGGGAAACATAAACTATTCGGCTTATGACTGGGCCTTTAAAAGGGCGCAAATGGAGGAACTGCCGGAAACAATGTGTCAGATAGCCGTTAACAGGCTTATGAATGACATAAAACTTGAAAGCGGATATAAAGAAATTTACAGGGATTATATATCTGCAAATATAGAAAGCGCTGTTAGGGCGGCGGTTTTTATGGAAATGTTAGAGGCTTTTGACAAAATGGAGGATTACGGTGTTTTTACGGCCGACAATATATCAAAGGCCATAGAAACTGCCTCTGAACTAAAGCGTCCCGATTTTACGGCGGCCCTTATTGATATAAGGCAAAGAAACTTTGGGGCCAGAAGAAAAACCTTTGATTTATAAAAAGGCGGTGTTTTATGGAGCAGTATGACATTATACACAAGCTTGAGCGAGTGGGTGAAAATATACTTGAAACATCCCGAAGCGAGCTTTATTTAAATATGCGGTTTCTTGCCATGGCTTTCGGCGGATTTAAATACGCCGCCAGCGACAAAACAGGGACCATAGGCACGGACGGGTACTATATATACTACTCGCCAATGTTTTTAATAGAAAAATACAGGTTCGATTTAAAATGGATAAACAGGGCATATCTTCATATGATTTTTCACTGTATATTCCGCCACCCGTCATCAAGGGAAAACAGGCAGAGGGAGCTTTGGAATATAGCCTGCGATATTACGGCGGAGTATATTATAGACTCATTAAGCTATAAAAATCTGCGCCGCGATATGACAGCTGAAAAACGTCAGGTGTACTATGAGGTTGAGGCCAATATAAAAACGGTTTCGGCTCAGGCCATTTACAGGCTTATTGAGAGCAAGGGCCTTAATGATGAGGAAATTAAAAGTCTTGCCGCGGAGTTCATTGTTGATGACCACTCGTTTTGGGTTGTTTATGATGATATTAAACAAAATGTTCAGATTCCAGACAATTCAAACGAAGGTGAAAACGGCTCCGAAAATGACGGCGGCGGTGAGGAAAGCGATGATGAGGGCGAAAACAGCGGAAATACTCAAAACGGGAATGACAGCGGAAAAAATGACCAAAGCGAGAAGGGCGTACCAAGAAGCGGGAAAGATTTTGACGACAAATGGCGGGAAATAAGCACCAAAACCCAAACGGAAATGGAGACATTCTCTAAGGAGAGCGCTGAAAAGGCAGGGGAGCTTATAAAGTACATAGCCTTTGAGAACAGGCCGAGATATAACTACCGTGAGTTTTTAAGAAAGTTTTTTGTGCGCCGAGAGGTTATGCGCCTTGATTTAGACAGCTATGACTATATATATTATACTTATGGTCTTAAAGTGTATGGAAATATGCCGCTCATAGAGTCTCTTGAGTATAAAGACGACTCAAAAATAGACGAGTTCGCCATTGTTTTGGACACATCGGCCTCATGCTCGGGAGATTTAATAAAAGGCTTTTTAAGCGAGACATACTCTATATTAAGTGACAGCGAAAGCTTCTTCAGAAAAATAAATCTGCATATAATACAGTGCGACAGCAAGGTTCAAAGCGACACGGTTATTACCTGCAAAGAGGAGTTTGAGAAATATGTTAAGTCTTTTGAGGCAAGGGGTTTTGGAGGAACCGATTTTAGGCCGGCCTTTGAGTATGTAAATTCTCTTATGGAGGAAAATAAAAATTTCCAGCTTAAGGGCATGATTTATTTTACCGACGGATATGGGCAGTATCCTGTGAAAATGCCGCCCTATGAAACGGCGTTTGTGTTTTTGAGCCAAAGCTATGACGATTCTGGCGTGCCGCCATGGGCTTCTGAAATTATTGTTGACGAGGAAGAACTTTTAAAGAACGGAGGATTTTAATTTTGAATATAAAAAAAGCAAAAGAGGAAATTAAAAACTCAATAGAGGCATATCTTTTAAAGGACGAGTTTGGAGATTATGTTATACCAACTGAAAGCCAAAGACCACTTTTAATTATAGGCCCTCCAGGCATAGGCAAAACGGCTATTATGCGGCAGATAGCGTCGGAGTGTAAAATTGGCCTTGTTTCATACACGATTACCCACCACACAAGGCAGAGCGCCATTGGTTTGCCATATATAGAGGAAAGGGAGTTTGGCGGAGAAAAATATTCCATAACGGAATATACGATGAGCGAGATTATAGCTTCCGTTTATAAGCAGATTGAGGAAACGGGAATTAAAGAAGGCATACTTTTTATTGACGAGATAAACTGCGCTTCTGAGACGTTGGCTCCGGCAATGCTTCAGTTTTTGCAGTATAAAACTTTTGGCAGTCATAAGGTGCCAGACGGCTGGATAATAGTTTCAGCGGGCAATCCTCCGGAATACAACAAGTCCGTAAGGGAATTTGACATAGTTACCCTTGACAGGGTTAAAAAAATAGAGGTTTCGGAGGACTATGACGTATGGAAGGAATACGCCGTTAAAGCTGGAGTAAACGATGCCATAATATCATATCTTGACATAAAAAAAGAAAATTTTTATTGTGTAAGAAATACTGCTGAGGGTAAAATCTTCGCTACTGCCAGAGGCTGGGAGGATTTATCCAAAATAATGGACGTTTACAGCCGTATTGGCAAAACTGTCGATTTTGACGTTGTTTATCAGTATATACAAAACAAAAAAACAGCCAGAGATTTTTCCAGCTACATTGAGCTTTACAGAAAATATAAAAAGGATTATTCCATACCGGATATACTTAAGGGAAACATTCAAAATGCCTATGTTGACAGACTGCGCCTTGCACCTTTTGATGAGCGCTTAAGTGTTGTTAATCTTATTTTATCGGCCCTTAACGACATGTTTAAAAAGGCCGATAGAGCTGACATATTTTTAACAGGGCTTCAGGGAATTTTAAAGGAAATTAAGCCTCAGCTTTTAAGTCAGTACGCTAAAACAAAACATCCTGAGGAAATTATAAGGCCCGTTATAAACATTAAAAGAGATGAAGTGTCAAAAGAGGTTAAAAATAAAATTATAACAAAGGCGGAGGGCCGTTTTAAAATGTCAATAATTGACAAGGCGGAGGATTTTGTTAATGAGCTGCTTAAGGAAAATATTGTAAACTGTGAAGAAGGCTTTGAGAAAATAAAATTCCTTTTTGCTGCGGAAGTTGATAAAAGACAGGAGACTGTCGACTCAGTGTCCGACGCCCTTAACAATGCCTTTGATTTTATGGAGCTTGTTTTTGGTCAAAGCCAAGAGATGATTATATTTGTTACGGAGCTTAATGCCGGATATTACAGCATTAAGTTTATAGACGAAAACGGATGCGTCAAGTTTTACCAGTATAATAAACAGCTTCTTTATAAGCAAAGGCAGAAAAGCCTGTTAAACGATATTGACGATATAAGAAGTATGCTTTCGGAGCTGTAAGTTAAAAAGAGAAAAAG
Source organism: Candidatus Neoanaerotignum tabaqchaliae (assembly GCA_904420235.1). GTDB lineage: Bacteria > Bacillota > Clostridia > Lachnospirales > Anaerotignaceae > Neoanaerotignum_A > Neoanaerotignum_A tabaqchaliae. The sequence continues at coordinate 1,986 of CAJFUS010000015.1, read as the reverse complement.
ACATAAAGGACAAAACTTGTAATAATAAATCAATAAATTTAAACTGTATAATTACTATGGTTTGTATAATTTTACATACGTTTTAAAGAATGAATTGTGCATTCTTGTTATTAAAAACCTTTTTTCAAAATTTACGGATTAAGAATTGGCCTTTAAAGCGAAAAAATGTATATTTTTAGAGTTTGAAGAGCTATTTTAATATAAATATTGTTGTTAAATTAACGAAATATTCCGTAATATGTTGAGTTAAAAAAAATATTATGCTAAAATAAATAGAGTGTTTTTCATACAACTATATAATCTGTTATGCGGCTATATCGTTTACAACTTGCAACAATAAAAGATTATATTTGTATGCAGCAACCATATATTAACAGGAGGGAAAATAATGAAAAAACCATTAAAGAAAGCAACTATGGACGGTAATACGGCTGCCGCTTACGCATCCTATGCCTTTACAGAAGTTGCCACAATCTACCCTATCACTCCTTCATCAGTTATGGCGGAAATGGTTGACGAGTGGAGCGCCAACGGAAAGAAAAACATTTTCGGCCAAAAAGTTGAGGTTAGAGAGATGCAGCATGAAGGCGGTGCGGCAGGAGCCGTTCACGGCGTTCTTCAGGGCGGCGGTCTTGCCTCAACATATACGGCAAGCCAAGGACTTATGCTTATGCTTCCAAACATGTATAAAATAGCCGGAGAACTTCTTCCAGGCGTATTTCATGTAAGCGCCCGTGCTCTTGCCTCAAATGCTCTTTCAATTTTTGGCGACCACCAGGACGTTATGACTTGCCGCAACACAGGTTTCACACTTCTTGCCGGAAGCTCTGTTCAGCAGGCTTTCCATATGGGCTGTATAGCTCATCTTTCGGCTATTAAGAGCAGAATTCCTGTATTACATTTCTTTGACGGCTTCAGAACAAGCCATGAGTATCAGAAAATAGAGCTTATTGACTATGATGATTTAGCTCAGCTTGTTGATTATGACGCTTTAAGAGCTTTCAGGGATAATGCCCTTAACTCTGACCATCCTAAGAGCAGAGGCTCGGCTGAGAACCCTGACGTATTCTTCCAGTCAAGGGAGTCTGTAAACAAATTCTACACAGCAGTTCCGGGAATAGTTCAGGATTATATGAACAAAATTAACGAGATTGCCGGAACAGATTATAAACTTTTCAACTATTATGGCGACCCACAGGCTGAAGACGTAATAATATCTATGGGTTCATCATGCGGTGTTATAAGAGAGACTATTGAGTATTGGAACGCAAGAGGCAAAAAGCTTGGTCTTGTTGAAGTTCATCTTTACAGACCGTTTGTTGCCGAGGCTCTTCTTGAGGCTGTTCCTGAGACAGCTAAGAGAATTGCTGTTCTTGACAGAACAAAAGAGCCTGGTTCCCTTGGCGAGCCTCTTTACCTTGATGTTAAAAACGTATTTGCCGACAGCGACAGAAAGCCTGTTATAGTAGGCGGACGCTATGGCCTTGGTTCAAAAGACTTTACACCTATGGACGTTATGGCCGTTTACCAGAATCTTTGGCAGGACGAGCCGAAAAACGGTTTTACAGTATCAATTGTTGACGATGTTACAAACCTTTCACTTCCTGATTTTGCAGAGCCTTTCGATTCAACTCCTGAAGGCAATTTCTCATGCAAATTCTGGGGACTTGGTTCTGACGGTACAGTAGGCGCCAACAAATCAGCCGTTAAGATTATCGGTGACCACACAGACTATAACGCTCAGGCTTACTTTGCTTATGACTCAAAGAAATCAGGCGGTGTTACAATTTCTCACCTTCGTTTCGGTCCTAAGAAAATTGAAGGCTCATATCAGATTAAAGCCGCTAACTTTATAGCTTGTCATAACCAAGCCTATGTTGATAAATACGACCTTATAGGCGACCTTAAAGAGGGCGGAAGCTTCCTTCTTAACACAATATGGACGCCAGAGGAGCTTGAGGAGCACCTTCCAGCTTCGCTTAAGAG
>CAJFUS010000014.1 GCA_904420235.1 Candidatus Neoanaerotignum tabaqchaliae | reverse complement strand
TTTAACTTTTATGGAGCTTTTGCCGTTTCAAAAATCAGTTTTTCTTAATTCAGGTAAAATGCCATTTAAAATAACTTATCGCAATTAAGCGATACATGTTGACGTTTAATTTTATACACAGCAGAATTTAAAATGCGTTTCAAAAAATTTTTAAAACCATTGTAAAGTAATGTTAAATATTACAGTAAATTGTTTTTGATGCAGTAATTTAATCAACAATTTTGTTCTTTTTAAAATAAACCATATCCTTAAGCAGTTTCCCGCACTCATAAATTTTATGGTCATAATTTTCTGTAAAAAAACCTTTCACTCGGTGAAACTCATTGAAGCCGCACTTTTTATAAAACTCAACGGTACAAGGAGAATCTCCTGTTCCTACATACATTGTTTCCAAATCTTTATACAGATTGAAAGCGTGGTTAACCAGAATTTTTCCATACCCCATTTTTCTGAATTCTTTTTTTACGGCTATATTTTTAAGCTCGTAAACGCCTTTTGAAATTTTTACAACAATACATTCAGCGACAATTCCTTTTTCGTTTTCAACAACAAACATATCGCCAATGTTAATATATTTTTCAATCATACTTTCCTGCTCGTCGGCCTCCATAAGCAGGTCTTTAAACAGCCATTTGCCTTTTCTAATTTGTTTTATTTTCATTGGTCCTCCTTGATTTTTTATATATAATATATATCAAATAAACAATAAGGGCTCCCAAACAGGCTCCCGACGTATCTATAAGCACATCCGTTATAAGACAGGCTCTGCCAGGGATAAAAAACTGGTGAAACTCGTCCGTAGCGGCATATAAAGCGCATATAATTATGCCTATAACTCCGTTTTTTAAGCTTACGGCATAAGTAAACATGAATGTGGAAACAAAAATCGAAAGAATGGTGTATATAGTAAAGTGAGCGGCCTTCCTTACATACATATTTATAGAGTTTATCACTTTATTTTTCTGCTCGTTGGTCATATCTTTAAAGTCGTCTATAAGTATGCCGGCTATTATAGATGTAACACTGTTGCTTACCTTTGTGCTTTCGGTTGAGTTTTGAGAAGAAAATAAAAATATTAAAACAGCGGTTAACATTGCGCATATTAAGGATATTCTGCGCAGCTTACAGATTTTGTTCATTTTCAAGCTTTACCTCCAAAAACTTAGTTTAAAAACTGTCGTTATTTATTATACTACAAATATTGCGGTTGTAAAAAAATATTTTGTTAAGACGTTAAAACGTTTATCCGCCTTGAAAATGATAGAATAATACTTTAAAATAAAATAAACCGATTAATAGAATGAAGCGGTTTTCAAATTAAACATTCAGCTTAAACGTAAATTTTATATTACAATAAGAGGTGAGCTTTTTGAATATAAACAAGCTTTTATCCCTTTGCAAAGGAAAGCGTACATATATACAGGCCCATAATTTTCCCGACCCAGACGCTTTGGCCTCTGGACATGGTTTAAAACGTTTCCTTGAAAATTTCGGAATTGAGTGCGTTTTATTTTATGACGGCCTTTTGGACAAGAGGGCCTGCAAAAAAATGATTGATTTTTTTCATATAGACGCCATACCGCTCTCGTCACTTCCGGAACTTAACGACAGTGATTTTTTAATATGTGTGGACAGTCAAAAACACGCGGCTAATGTGACTCCTCTTAAAAAAGAAATATCGGCCTGTATAGACCACCACCCCACATTTGTACCCGCTGAATATGAATATAAGGACATACGCATAACGGGCTCATGTTCATCCATAATAGCGGAATATTTTAAGAAGGCAAAAATAGAGCCGGACACCGACACGGCCAATGCCCTTTTATATGGCATGAAAATAGACACAAGGCAGTTTTCAAGGGGAGTTACAGACCTTGACATTGACATGTTCCGTTTTATAAACGACTACTGTGATGATAACGTTTTAAGAAAAATAAGCGGAAATACAATATTCTTTGATGACCTTAAGGCGTATTCCAGTGCCCTTGAAACCATACAGATATACGGCACAACAGGTTTTGCGGAAATAGAGTTTCCCTGTTCCGACGACATTATAGCAATGATTTCGGACTTTTTTCTGTCCCTTGAGGAGTTGGAGCTTTGTGTTGTATACAGCAGACGCAGTGACGGGATAAAATTTTCGGTGCGTTCAAAGTTAGCCGAGATACACGCCGGAAATTGGGTTAAATCAGCAATAGGTCAAATTGGCTCAGGGGGAGGCCATGCCTATATGGCCGGAGGAGTTATACCGCCTGAAAATTTCTTTGCATTGGGCCAGTATCCGCAGGAAACAATAAGAAATATTTTTTTGAAAGCCGAATTGGAAATGAAAGATTCAAATCAGAATCCATAAAATTTAATATAAAATTTTTAATTAAAATGCGGCCAATTAATTTAGATGTTGTTTAGTTAGAACAAGGAACGTCAGTTGTTTTGTTTTTAAAAATTATACACTGTTGCTAAAAGTGAATAATTAACGGCGCTTTCCGGAAGGTGATTAAACCAGCGGAAAGCGACGTTTTTCTGTTATGTTTTTTAGATATGCTATTTTGTATTCTGCGGTTTAACAAACCGGCTTAAAAGTACTGTGTTTTTTATGTTTGATGAAGGATTTGCCATACGGTTAAATAACAGCTTTACAGCATGGGAGGCCAGTTCTTTTATTGGGTGGAGCACTGACAGCATGTTTGTCATGCTTTCGGAAGCGAAGTCGTCGTTTAAGTAGCCCACAAGCTGGATTTTATCAAAGGATATTCCGTTGTTTAGATAATACATTATGGCGTCTATTGTAACTTTGTTTGTTGAGGCCACGATGGCTGTGCAGCCGCCGTCAATTAAATTTTTAATCTCGCCGAAAGCGTATGAGGGTACGTTTTTTATATAACCGTCATTTACTTGTATGTTATGTTTTAAAAGTGTTGTTTTATAGGCGTTTAGTCTTTCTATACATGGGCTTATGGTGTTTATTCCATATAAAAAGCCTATATTTTTATGTCCGTTTTCAATTAAATATTCCACGCTTTGGGC
>CAJFUS010000013.1 GCA_904420235.1 Candidatus Neoanaerotignum tabaqchaliae | reverse complement strand
CCTCGTTTTCACTGTCGTCCTTTCCGTTTGGAACAAGTTTGTAAGGAGTGTTTGGAATTGAAAGAAGGAAAGCGTTAAGTTTCTCATCAACCTCGGCTATCTGTGAATCCAGCTCTTTTATCCTTTCTGAAAGGGCCTTCATTTCGGACATAAGCTGTGTTGTATCTTTGCCTTCCTTTTTAAGCTTTGGTATCTCTTTTGAATCGGCATTTTGTTTTTGCTTAAGCTCCTCAGCCCTTCCAATAAGCTCTCTTCTTGTTATATCCATCTCAGTAAAATCATCAAGATGATAGTCCTTATTTCTTTTTGCCAAAGCTGCTTTAACAGCGTCCATATCCGTTCTTAAAAGTTTAACATCAAGCATAATACGTTCCTCCACCTTTATATATAAAAATTTTAAAATCTTTGAATAAATAAAATAAAAACAGGGATAATATATAACATACATTTCAGTGCCAGACTTTCCTTTGACGCGTGGACTGTTTGGTGATGAAATGTTTAACTCCGGAAATCATCCCCCCGATTTCCGGATATATTTTTATTCGGCCGATACTCTTTTGCTTTTTTTGCTGAAAACGCCCTTTTTTCTTCTGCTTTGGCGCCTTGGAAGCACTTCAGCCTCATAATGTTCTTTTATCTCTTTTACTATCTCTTTTCTGTTATCTATTGAGTATGAGCCGTTAATGGCCATATCTATAGCCTGCTGTTCCTCGGTAGAAAGCACATACTCACTTACTCCAAGTTCTATTGGCTTAGCGTATGTGTAACAACCTGAGCGGCTGTGTATTCCATTAATAACAACTCCGTTATTGTCACTGTCTAAAAGGGCTATGGCAAAGCAAAGGTTTCCACCAGCTTCTTCAAATGGATTATATCTTATAATTCCAACCTTTTGAACACATTTATCAACATTGGAGCTTAAATCTATAAGCGCTTCTGATATTTTCTCATATTTTTCATTTATCGACTTTGACTCTTCAATAAATTTATCGAACTTATCATCAATGCTCCCGTCTCCGGATAAGATTGAACTGTACTTCTTTTTTAATTTAACAACTTCTATAATAAGTATTACAGCTATAACAGCCAAAACCGCCGTAACTGCTATTAATGCCGCGGTAATATATATGCCATTTTGACCCAAAAGCTGATTTAAAATTTCATTTAAAGTCAAAATTATATCACTTCCTATATATTTATACTGCCTAAAAGCGCCATTAAGCGCTCAAGGTCATCATCGGAATAATATTCTATCTCAATAGCTCCTTTATTTTTCCCGCTTTTAAGTTTTACATTCGTTCCGAGTATATTTTTCAGATTTTCTTCAATTTTTCCATAAGATTCTGTATTAAATTTCGAAACCCTATGTGCTGATTTCTTTTCTTTTTTACTTTCTAAAATTTTTTTGACTATATTTTCTGTTTCTCTAACACTCAATTCTTCTTCAATCACTCTTTCGGCAAGCTCAAGACGCTGTTTTTCGTCATCAACAGGTATAATTGTTCTTGCATGCCCCGCTGACAGTTTTCCAGATTTTACAAGGGCTTGAGTGTTATCATCAAGGCTTAAAAGTCTAATTGAGTTTGCTACAGCTGAGCGGCTTTTGCCGACGCGTTTTGATATTTCTTCTTGACTGAATCCAAAATTATCTGAAAGCTTACTATAACCCATTGCTTCCTCAATAGGATTTAAGTCTTCCCTTTGAAGGTTCTCAACAAGTGCTATTTCAAAAAGCTTGTCTTCGTCATAATCTTTAATTATAGCCGGTATTTCTTTTATTCCGGCTATTTTTGATGCTCTCCAGCGTCTTTCGCCTGCCACAAGCTCATATCCGCCGCTGCTTTTTTTCACAATAATCGGCTGTATAACGCCGTATTGCTTTATAGACTGGGCAAGCTCTTCTAAAGAACTTTCAGAAAAATTTTTCCTCGGCTGGCTTTTATTTGGCTCTATTTTATTTATATCTATAAGCATAACGGCCTCGTTTGAGGCAGTACTTTCAAATTCCTCTTTTTTCTGTTCAAACAATGCCTCAAGGCCTTTTCCTTTTGGCCCAAGGCCGCTTCTTTTTAGCGCCAATTTAACTCCACTCCTTTTCAATAACCTCTTCAGCCAAAAGGCGGTAACTTTCCGCCCCTTTTGAACGGCCGTCATACATGGTTATTGGAAGGCCGTGGCTTGGGGCTTCACCAAGACGCACGTTTCTTGGAATTATAGTTTTATATATATTTCCTCCAAGGTCTTTTTTTACTTCCTCAACAACTTCCATTGAAAGATTTGTTCTTGCGTCGTACATTGTAAAAACAACTCCCTCCATTTCAAGGCGCTGATTAAGCCTTTTCTTAACAAGACCTATTGTGTGAAGAAGCTGTTCAAGTCCCTCCAAGGCGAAATACTCGCATTGTATTGGAACAAGAACGGTATCAGCCGCCGTAAGGGCGTTTATTGTTATTAAGTTAAGAGACGGAGGACAGTCTATAATTATAAAATCGTAATTATTTTTAATTTTTTCTACTTCTTCCGAAAGTATATACTCTCTTTTTTCCTGTCCTATAAGTTCTATTTCAGCTCCGGAAAGGTTTATGTTTGACGGTATAATATCAAGTCCGTCAACACATGTTTTATGTATAGTGTCATCAATACTGCATTCCCCAAGAAGCAGACTATATATAGTGTTTTCAACCTGATTTTTTTCCAAACCAAGGCCGCTTGTTGTGTTTCCCTGAGGGTCAGCGTCAATGGCAAGCACCCTTTTTCCAGCTTCTGCAAGACAAGCTGAAAGATTTATGGCAGTTGTTGTTTTTCCAACTCCGCCCTTTTGATTTGCCACAGCTATTATTCTAACCCTGCTCATAAACAACTACTTTCCTTTCTTTAAAGCTGATTTTTAATATTATGTTAGTTTATTTTAACACATATCAATATAAAAATAAACATAATATTTCAATTAAAATATGTCAAATTATTTTGTTTCACGTGAAACAAAACTTAAAAGCCCGATTTTAACGGGCTTTATTATTTTGAATATGATGTTTCACGTGAAACATTTTTACATTTGCTCTGGAGCGTCTATTCCTAAAAGAGCAAGACCATTTTTAAGAACATTATTAACAGCCTTAACTATTAAAAGGCGGCCATTTCTTATCCCTTCATCATCAACAAGAATAGGTTCATCATGATAAAATTTATTAAACACTTGAGCTAAATCAACTAGGTATCTTGAAACAACAGAAGGCTCATATTTTTCGGCCGCTTCTTTAACTTTATTAGAAAAATTATAAAGCACTCTGCAAACCTCATAAGCCGAATCACTTGTGAAAACTGATAAATCTACATTTTCACAGTTAAAATTCTCCGCTTTTCTAAGAACACTGCACGCTCTTGCATTTGTATACTGAACATATGGCCCTGTCTCACCGTCAAAATTAAGCATTCTTGACCAGGAGAAAACAACGTCCTTAATTCTTCCGTTATATAAGTCGTTAAACTTAACAGCTCCTAT
>CAJFUS010000012.1 GCA_904420235.1 Candidatus Neoanaerotignum tabaqchaliae | reverse complement strand
ACAATACAGACGATGAGATTGACTATGCCATTAAAATTATACCGGAAGCTGTGGAGATGCTTAGAAAGGCCGGCAATAATGGTTGATAGCGGAAGTTAAATATAGTACACTTAAAGAGTATATAAATTAAGTTAGTTTGTAAAAAGGGGAATAATAAAGAATGAAGAAATGCAGAATTACGGTGTTAAAAAGACACTTTGATGAGGAGCTGGCCAAAGAATATGGCTGCAAGGGAATAGGTAAATGTCCTATGCTTAAAGAAGGCGATGTTTTTTATGCCGACTATGCCAAGCCGGAAGGATTTTGTGACGAGGCATGGAAAGCCATATATCAATATGTATTCGCAATTTCACATGGAAGCGGAGTTTTTTATTACAGAGACTGGATTGAAAAGCCCGGTGTTGCCATATGCAGCTGCAATGACGGGCTTAGGCCGGTTATATTTAAAATAGAAGCCACAGAGGAAGAATCTGTTATAAACTATACACCTAATAAAGATTGACAGGAGAATTTTTATGAGTATTTTAAGCGTTGAGAATCTTTCCCATGGTTTTGGAGACAGAGCCATATTTGAGAATGTATCATTCAGGCTGCTTAAAGGCGAACACATAGGTCTTATAGGAGCCAACGGAGAGGGAAAGTCAACATTTATGAATATTATAACCGGAAAGCTTATGCCTGACGAGGGTAAAATAGAGTGGGCGAAAAATGTCCGCGTAGGTTATCTTGACCAACATACTTATCTTGAAAAGGGAATGACAATAAAAGATGTGCTTTCCTCAGCTTTCGGTTTTTTGTTTGATATGGAAAGCCGTATGAACCAGCTTTATGAGAAAATGGCGGAAGCCGGAGATAAAGAGCTGGAGGAGTATATGGAAGAAGTTGGTTTTATACAGGAACAGCTTATGGTTCATGATTTTTATATGATAGACTCTAAAGTTGAGGAAGTAGCCAGAGCAATAGGTCTTATGGACATAGGCATTGACAGAGATGTAAGCGCCCTTTCTGGCGGACAAAGAACAAAAGTACTTTTAGGTAAGCTGCTTCTTGAAAAGCCTGATATACTGCTTCTTGACGAGCCCACAAACTATCTTGATAAAGAGCACATAGAATGGCTTAAAAGATATCTTCAGGAATATGAGAACGCTTTTATTCTTATATCACACGATATGCCGTTTTTAAACAGCGTGATTAACATTATATATCACATGGACAATAAACAGTTAAACAGATATGTTGGGGATTATAACAAGTTTCAGGAAGTATACGCTATGAAAAAGGCTCAGCTTGAGGCGGCATATAACCGTCAGCAGAAGGAAATAGCCGACCTTAAGGATTTCGTGAACCGCAACAAGGCAAGAGTGGCTACAAGAAATATGGCCATGTCCCGTCAGAAGAAGCTTGATAAAATGGAAAAAATAGAACTTGCCCATGAAAAGCCGAAGCCGGAATTTAATTTTAAAGAGGCAAGAGCATCGGGAAGGTATATTTTTAAAACCAGCAATCTTGTTATAGGCTATGGCGAGCCGCTCTCTAAGCCCCTTAATATTGAAATGGAAAGAGGACAGAAAATTGTGCTTACGGGAGCTAACGGAATTGGAAAAACAACTCTTTTAAAAAGTATTCTTGGTCTTATAAAGCCTCTTTCGGGAAATGTTGAACTGGGGGACTATCTTTATATAGGATATTTTGAGCAGGAAACGGATAAAAACAACGACAACAGCTGTATTGATGAAATTTGGAAAGAGTTCCCTTCATACAGCCAGTATGAAGTTAGGAGCGCTTTGGCCAAGTGCGGCCTTACAACAAAGCATATTGAAAGCCGCGTGAAGGTTTTAAGCGGAGGAGAACAAGCCAAGGTGCGGCTTTGCAAACTCATAAACCGCGAAAGCAATCTTCTTGTGCTTGACGAACCTACAAACCATTTGGATATTGAGGCAAAAGCTGAGCTTAGAAGAGCCCTTGAGGCTTACAAGGGGAGCGTGCTTATGGTGTGCCACGAGCCGGAATTTTATGATGGCCTTGCGACGGATGTTTGGGACTGCGGAAAATGGACGACAAAATTATAATTGCAAGGCGGATTGAAATAATAATTGATTTATTTGAGGTATTTTGAACAATTAAAATTTATTAATAAAATTATTAATATTATTATATAAAAAAGTATTTAAAAAAATATTGAATTTAAAGATAAATTTTAAATATTTTATAAAGTAGTATAGAACTTATTCTATAATAAGTTCTGTGTTTTAGTCTGTTATTTTATATGATATAATATGAAAAACCTGATTTTTTAACAAGGTTTAATTTTAACGAAAAAGAGGCTGGCAGAAATGAGAGTTGTTATAAAAGTAGGTACGTCAACCCTTACGTATCCTACCGGAAACTTGAACATACACAGGGTAGAAAAGCTTTGTAAAGTTATAAGCGATATTAAAAACGCAGGAAATGAGGTTATACTTGTTACAAGCGGAGCCACAGGAATGGGAGTTGGAAAAATTGGGCTTTTAAAGCGGCCCGATGATATGCCAACAAAGCAGGCCATGGCGGCCATAGGTCAGTGCGAACTTATGTATACCTATGATAAGCTGTTTTCCGAGTATAATCATGTTGTGGCTCAGGTGCTTGTTACAAAATCAGATATTGATAACGAAAAGCACAGAAGAAATTTTAACAACACACTCACAAGGCTTCTTGAGCTTAATGTTATACCAATAATTAATGAAAACGACTCTGTAGCCACAGAGGAATTTTTTATTGGAGAGAACGACTCTCTGGCAGCCATAATAGCGGTGAATATAAAGGCAGACCTTGTTATACTTCTTACGGATATAGACGGCCTTTATACGTCGGACCCTCGAAGCGACAAAAACGCCAAGCTTATATCTGAGGTGACGGAAATAACACCTGAAATATTGGCTGTGGCAGGCGGAAGCAACTCAAAATTCGGAACAGGCGGAATGATAACAAAAGTAAACGCCGCTAAAATAGCGATGGAAGCAGGCTGCGACCTTATTGTGGCAAGCGGCGCCGACCCTGATGTTCTTTATGACATAGTTGACGGTAAAAATGTTGGAACAAGATTTGTATCCGGAGGTGCTGTTAAATGAAAAGTACGCGTGAGATTATGGAAAGCGCCAAAAATGCCGCGCCGGTTTTGGCGTCGGCAGGTTCAGATTTAAAAAATTCGGCCCTTGAGCATATGGCAGAGGCTCTTGAGGAGCATGCAGAGGAAATACTTGCGGAAAACGTTAAGGATATGGAAGCCGCAAAAGGGAAAATATCGGATGTTATGCTGGACCGCCTTATGCTTAACAAGGAAAGAATATTTGCCATGGCAAAGGGAATAAGAGATGTGGCCAAGTTAGATGACCCAGTGGGAAGGGTGCTTAAAAGAGTTGAAAGACCGAACGGGATTATTATAGAAAAAGTATCTGTGCCTATGGGTGTTATAGCCATAATTTATGAGAGCCGCCCAAATGTAACGTCAGACGCTGCGGCCCTTGCCGTTAAAAGCGGAAACGCCTGTGTTTTAAGAGTTGGCAAAGAGGCATTTAAGTCGGCCAACGCCATAACTAAAGCTATGCAAACAGGCATTGAGAAAGCCGGCCTTAAAAAAGAACTGGTTCAGCTTGTTCAGGACACTACTCACCAAAGCGCCAATGAGCTTATGACAGCTGTCGGCCTTATAGACCTTCTTATACCAAGGGGAGGAGCAAATCTTATAAGGGCCTGTGTGGAAAACGCCAAGGTTAACTGCATACAAACGGGAACAGGAATATGCCATATATATGTTGACGAGAAGGCCGATTTGGAAAAGGCTCTTAACATTATAGAAAATGCCAAAACAAGCCGTCCATCGGTATGCAACGCCGAGGAGGTGTGCGTTGTTCACAGCGCCGTAGCCGAAAAATTTCTTCCTATGCTTAAAAAACGTATTGTTGACGAAAGAGCCGAAAAAGGTGAAACGCCGGTTGAGCTTAGACTTGACGAAAGAGCCATAAAAATCATAAATGGCACTCCGGCGGGAGAATATGATTTTGATACGGAATTTCTTGATTATATACTGGCGGTTAAAATTGTTGACACGCCTCAGGAAGCTGTTGAGCATATACTTAAGCATTCAACGGGCCACAGTGACGCCATAATAACAGAGGACAATAAAACGGCCGACTTGTTTGTTTCACTTGTGGACAGCGCCGCCGTTTATGTTAATGCTTCCACAAGGTTTACTGACGGAGGGGAATTCGGCCTTGGTTGCGAAATGGGAATATCAACTCAAAAACTGCACGCCAGAGGACCAATGGGCCTTGAGGAGCTTAATTCCTATAAATATGTTATACATGGAGACGGACAGATAAGGTGATTTTATAAGGAGTGTCATAATGGCTGAATATAAATTTGGTTTTATAGGCGTAGGAAACATGGGAAGTGCCCTTGTTAGGGCAGCGGTTAAAAATCTTAACCCTTCAAGTATTGTAATTTCAAACAGAAGCCATGAGAAAGCCGATAAATTGGCTGCTGAGATTAAATGCTGCTGGGGAGAAAATCAATATGTGGCCCTAAAAAGCCAGTATATATTTCTTGGTGTGAAACCGCAAATGCTTGGCTCAGTATTTAAGGAAATAGCGCCGGTCCTTGCTGGAAGAAAAGACAGGTTTGTTGTTGTATCAATGGCGGCTGGAGTTGAAATCAGCTCTCTGTCAGATATGTGCGGCGGAAAATACCCAATTATAAGAATAATGCCAAATACTCCTTGTTCTGTTGGAAAGGGAGTTATATTATGTTCTGTCGGCAACGATGTTAAAAATGAGGAAATAGACGAGTTTAAGAATATAATGTCATCTGCCGGAACGATTGATTTTATTGATGAAAGTCTTATAGACGCTGGAAGCGCTGTTTCAGGCTGTGGACCGGCGTTTGTGTATATGTTTATAGAAGCCCTTACCGACGGCGGCGTTGAATGTGGCCTTCCAAGAAGCGTTGCCCTTAAGTATGCAGCCCAAACAGTTTTGGGAGCGGCTGATATGGTTTTAAAAAGCGGAAAACACCCGGGAGAGCTTAAGGACGCTGTATGCTCGCCGGCCGGAAGCACTATAAAGGGCGTTCATGCTCTTGAAAGCGGCGGGTTCAGAAATTCGGCCATAAATGCCGTATGCGAAGCTTTTAAGAAAACAAAAGACCTCGGAAAGAACCGATGAGAATATAATTTATTAACAAAATTTTAAAAAGCTTGGCAAATGTCTTATTTTGTTGACATTTGCCGCTTTTTTATTGTAACCTTATGTTGTTAGGTTTAATTTGATATATAAGGGAGTTGATAGCATGGCTTTATTATTTAAAAAGATTGTATCATCATTTTTAGCAATTTCAATCTTGTTAAGTTTAAGTGTTACGGCCTTTGCCTATGAGCCTAAAAGTGTTTTTGAAAAGGAAGTTGATAAATTTTTCGCCAAATGGGATAAACAAGTTTTTGACGGAGATGACGCGGACTTCGCGGCTTTTATGTATAAGGAACTTTTTGGTAACGAGTACACGGAAAACACAGATGTTTCAACATATAATGTTTCCGGAATAAAAAATATAAAGGATAAGGCCAGCCTTGGCGATATGATTGTTTTCTCAAAGGGAGAGGACAAAATGAGCGTTATATTTAAGTCGGCAGACAGCAGCAGCGCTGCTTTTTATGAGGCTTATTACAGCAATCCAAGGGGATATATAGTTGGAGAGGGAACTTACTCTTTTAAAGGCGACAGCAAAAATAAGATTACTTCATTTATGGACGGAAGATTTGACGGGGGAACATACACTGTATATCACGCTAAAAATTATGATTTTATAAATCATGTCCATAAATTTAATAATGACGGATATTGTTCTTGTGGCTCTTATATGGGCAATGACGTTATACAAGCCGATGATGTAATGTATTGTGTTGCTAATAAGGCAAGAATATACGAACTTCCTTATGACGGCTCTAAAGCAAACGGGTCATATAGTATATCGCCTGCAGGAATAAAAGTGAGCGCTGTAACTATAAATCATAAAGAAGAAATATGGTATAAAACAGAACTTGGTTGGGTTATGGCAGACGGACTTTCAAAAGAAATGTCCCAAAATATAAGCAATCAGGGAGTTGTTTATATAGGCGTTGTAAATGGAATTGATGAGCTTATAGTTAGAGCCGGCACAAGTTCCAGCTATATACAAAAAGGAGTTTTAAAAAACGGAGAAACTGTTGTTATAACAAAAAGGCTTCCAAACTATTACAGAATAATTTTTAATGGCGAGGACGGATATGTTGAAAGTCGGTTTGTTGATATAATCGAGAAGAGCAAAATTTAAATTTATTACCCCATGTTTGTGCATGGGGTTTTTGTTTGTCAAAAAATCTATTTTTATGAAATTGAAATAAAAATTTGCTGTGAAATTAAAATATAAAAGGTAAAATTACGATAGAATGCTTTATCAATTAAAATTTAAAAGTTTTCGGATATATTTTTCAATAAGTTTGCTATATATTTATACATAATTCTTATTTCAGATTTTATTTGAAAAATTACCAATACGATTTTGTGAAAGATATAAAAACTCACAAAAGTGTATACAATATTCATGGTGTCGGCTTGAAAATAAGAAAATTTGTATAAAATATACTAAAAATTAAAGCTTTTTTAATTAAATATCTAATTTTTAGCATGTGAAAATTATTCCCATTTAGATTATAATATTAATATTATATTTTTGTATATTTATAAATTTTCATAATAGTTGTCAGGCCAGTAGGCCATATTTTGAAGGAGAATAATTTATGCTGTTTTTCCTATACTTTATGTGGTTTGTTTTTAACGGCAGTATAACTGTGGAAATAGCGGTTATAGGAGCAGTTGTTTGCTTGTTTCTTTATGCTTTTATATGCCGGTTTCTTGGATACAGCCCCAAAAAAGATATCTTTGCTGTGGGGCTTATTTTAAAATGTTTAAAATATTTAGCAATTCTTTTTATTTCAATTGTCAAGTCGAATATGGACGTAATTAAAATAATACTTTCACCGCATGAAAAAAGTCCGTCCATTCTTGTAAGTTTTAAATCGGAAGTTAAAGATTTTAATAAGCGATGCATCTTAGCCAATTCAATTACAATAACCCCCGGCACATTTACGGTTAATATGAAGGGCAGAGACTTTACTGTACATTGCCTTACGGAAGATTTTGCCAAAGAAATAATCAACTCGAAATTCGAGAAAGAACTTAAAAAAATGGAGGAGAAACGTTGACAAGCCTAAGTGTATATTTTATAAATGCTGTTTATACGGTTTATTTATCTGTTATGGCCATATTGCTTATATTTTGTCTTATACTTGCGGTTAAGGGTCCAAGATTTACAGACAGAATTGTTTGCATAAATGTTATAGGTACTTTGTCAACGGCTATTATATGTGTGCTTTCAATAGTTATTGATGAGGGATATTTGTCTGATATAGCTCTTGTATACTCTCTTTTGAACTTTTTGGCTGTTGTTATATTAAGCCATGTGGTTACCGTTCAATATAGAAAGACTCATATAAATAAAAATGAGTCAAGCAGTGATACGGAGGTAAAACAATGAGTGTTCGCTTGATTATAGCAGGTATTTTTCTTATACTTGGACTTTTTATGTATTGTGTCTGTGTTTTGGGTCTTTTTAGATTTAATAATGTTTTAGACAGAATGCACGCAGCAGCTGTTGGTGATACAATGGGAATGTTTTTAACCATAGCCGGACTTGTAATTTTAAGCAATAACTTTTTTCAGGCTGTAAAACTTGTATGCGTTGTTGTTTTTATATGGTTAACAAGTCCTGTAGCAACGCATCTTATAGGAAAAGTTGAGATTTTAACAAACAATGAAACAGATAGAGGCACAAGGAGGAAAAAGAAATGAGGATACTTGAATATATTCTTTTGATATTTCTTATACTTTGTGCCATAGGCGCAACAGTATCAAAAAGGCTTATTGTTACAGTAATAATTTTTATGGCATACAGCACTGCCATGGCAGTTGTGTGGGTGCTTCTTCAATCGCCCGACCTTGCCATAACTGAAGCAGCTGTTGGAGCCGGAGTTACAAGCGTATTGTTTTTTATAACTCTTAAAAAAGTTGGCGCTATAAAGGAAGCGAGGAATAAAGACAGTGAGCTACAAAGAAAATCCTGATGATATAAGCAAGTGGGAAAGTTTTTTTAAATGGGTAAACGGCGAGGACGTAATTACCGCTCTTTGGGAAAAAGACAGAAAAAAACGTATGGCCGGTAAACGGCGCAAAAGGAAAAAAGACGTAGATGAGATTATAAAAAAAATACTTAGCTTTAGAAAGGTTATATATGTAACAATTTCAGTTATTATAACTGTTATTTACATAGGAATACTGCTTTATACGGCATATTGCCTTCCTGAACATGGAAATCCAGAAAATCCTACAAACAACGAGGTCTCTCAAAGATATATAGAAAGAGGCCTTGAGGAAACAGGCGCCACAAACGCTGTTGCCGGAATGATACTTGATTACAGGGCTTTTGATACATTTGGAGAGTCAATAGTTCTTTTTACGTCAGTAATGTGTGTGGCAATATTGCTAAAAAAAGATAAAAATAACGCTAATGAGTTTGATGAGATTGAAGAACGTTTTGAAAGGAAAATAATAAGGGAGGACAGCGGAGCCGTACTTAAATTTGTGGCAAGACTCATTTTTCCGGTAGTGGTGCTTTATGGAATTTATGTTATATTAAACGGACATATATCGCCGGGAGGAGGTTTTTCCGGCGGGGCTATAATAGGAGCCGCCATGATACTTTATTCGTCGGCCTATGGTAGCGAAAGAGTAAGACGTTTTTTTACATATAAAACTTTTTCCAACATTTCTGCCGCCTGTCTGCTTGTTTACTTTTTCTCTAAGGGATATTCCTTTTTTACAGGAGGAAACCATATTGAAAGCGTTATACCAAAAGGAGTTCCGGGCCACATACTAAGCGGCGGGCTTATACTTCCGCTTAATATATGTGTTGGTATAGTGGTTGCTTGTACGATGTACGGATTTTACGCTTATTTTACAAGAGGGGACATTTAAATATGATGAAACTTATTGGGGTAAATCATTTTGAAACTGCCGCAATAATAATTTTTGGCATTGGATTTATGAATATGCTTCTTCAGGATAACCTTATAAAAAAATTTATAGGTCTTAATATAATGGATACGGCTATATATCTTTATCTTGTGGCCTATGGATATGTAGACGAAAGAGTTGCGCCCATTGTTGATGCGGCAGGAGGAGCCGCTATGGAAGATTTTATAAATCCAATACCAAGCGGACTTGTACTTACTGGAATAGTTGTATCGGTAAGCGTAACAGCTTTTTCGTTGGCCCTTGTGCAAAGACTATACAAAAAATATGGTACATTAAGCTTTGATGAAGTGCTTAAGCGTCTTAGAAAAGGAAGTGATGGCTGGGAATGATTTTTTCATGTTCTTTAGCCCATAATATACCTTTTTTCAGCATATTTACAGCTATGTTTGCCGGAATAGTAGGCTCCCTTATAAAAAACGGCAAAACAGCAAGAAGATTTCATATAGCCTGCATTTTTGTTATAGGTCTTATGTCAGCCGTTCTTCTTGTGCACACTTTGTCTGGCGTTGAAAGATTTACATTCCTT
>CAJFUS010000011.1 GCA_904420235.1 Candidatus Neoanaerotignum tabaqchaliae | reverse complement strand
ATATATTTTTCTCTTACGGTTTTTCAAACAGTACTTCTTATAATAAACAAAATGCCTATTTTTGACGCTGTGTGCATAGCTATGGGAACGGCTGGAACGGGAGGATTTGGAATTAAGAATAGTTCTATGGCCAGCTATGGTGTAACCATAAATGTTATAGTAACTGTGTTTATGCTTCTTTTTGGCGTTAATTTTAACTTTTATTTTCTTATTTTAATGCGTAAGTTTAAGGATGCCTTCAAAATGAGCGAGGTTCTATGGTATTTTATAATTTTTATTGTTGTGGCATTGTTCATAACCGTAAATATATATAATCCGGAAAAAGGGTTTCTTTTAAGTTTCCATGATGCTACTTTTACCGTATCATCGGTAATGACATCAACGGGCTATGTTACCGAGGATTATAATAAATGGCCGGAATTTTCAAGAAGCCTTCTTATGATTGTTATGTTTATAGGGGCATGCGCCAGTTCAACAGGCGGCGGAATAAAGGTAAGCCGTTTTATAATATATATAAAATACATAGCCAATGAAATGTCGACGCTTATTCATCCTCGAAGTGTAAAGGTTATACAGTTTGACGGAAAGCCCGTAGGTGAAAAGACATTAAAGTCTGCTATGATGTTTTTAGCAGTATATGTTATTATATATATGGTTTCAAGCGTAATTGTAAGTATTGATAACTATGACCTTGTAACAACGTTTACAGCTGTAGCGGCCGCGTTTAATAATATAGGGCCGGGGTTTGGACTTGTTGGGCCTACCGGCAACTTTTCAATATTCTCGCCGCTTTCAAAAATCGTGCTTATGCTGGATATGCTTGCCGGAAGACTTGAGATATTTCCGCTTTTACTGCTTTTTACGCCGTCTGTGTGGAAAAAACGGTAAATGTGCATTAAAAACATTTTAGAGATATATTCTTAAACTGCATACTACAAAAAATAATGATTTTTTGAGAATCATTAAAAATACATATATATTTGATTTTATTTTTATACATAGTTCAATTAATAAAAATTTTAATAGTTAATGAAATTATATTATTGTATGCTTATAGATGATATTTAAGTGTAAAAACTGCATTATAAAATGGATAAAATTTTATAATTTATGCAAAATAAGTTTAAAATGAAAATGTAATTTAATATTATATTATTAATTATTAAAAGCCCGTGAAAACAGGCTTTTTTGGTGTCGGCTTTCGCAGACGACAATGATTTTTTATAATATGGCAGTTTACGATTGACGAATAAAAATATTGGAGTTAAAATAAGTGAAAATTAATTTTGTATTTTTATTTGAACATTTACATAACTTATAAGCATGGTTTTTGAAGGGAGTGATTTTATGTCGGTATATATAATGGATGAAATAAGCAGATGCTTAAACTGCAAAAATCCAATGTGTGTTAAGGGCTGTCCAGTTGGAACGCCTATACCGGAAATAATACAGCTTTTAAAAAACGGAAATCTAAACGAGGCGGGAGAGAGACTTTTTAATAACAATCCTCTGTCAATGATGTGCGCCCTTGTGTGCAATCACGGGGAGCAATGCGAGGGAAGCTGTATACTTGGCAAAAAAGGAATACCTGTGCATTTCAGTGCAATAGAGCATTATGTTTCAAATACATATTTCGATAAAATGAGAATAAAATGTCAGCCTAAAAACGGAAAAAAGGTGGCCGTAATAGGAGCTGGGCCGGCGGGAATAACAATAGCCTTTAAATTGGCTCAAAAGGGATACAGCATTGTTATTTTTGAGGCCAAAGAAAAAATAGGCGGCATGCTTCAGTATGGAATACCGGATTACAGGCTTCCTAAAACAATACTTGAAAGATACAGAAAAAAACTTATAGAAATTGGCGTGCAAATAAGGCTTGATACAACAATAGGCGGAACCCTTGAGATAGGCGATTTATTTAAAGACGGATACAGTTCGGTGTTTATAGGCACTGGTGTATGGCGTCCAAAAAAACTTGGTATTCCGGGGGAAAGCAGGGGAGATGTTCTTTATGCCATAAACTATTTGGCAAATCCCGACGGACATGACGTTGGCGAGACAGTGGCTGTTATAGGCGCTGGAAATACTGCTGTTGACGTTGCAAGAACATGCCTTAGAAAGGGCGCAAGAAATGTTACACTATATGCAAGGAGCACAAAGATAAGAGCTACTGATGAAGAAGTGGCTTATGCTAAGCTTGACGGAGCTGAGTTTAAATTTTGCCGCCAAATTTGCGAAATTAATGATGAGGGCCCTGTTTTTAAACTGGTTATAATGGACGATGAGGGAAACGCTATTGGATATGCCGATGAGCTTGAGCAGGAGAAAGCGGACACCACGATAATAGCCATAAGTCAAAGTCCTAAGGATAAGCTTATTAACACAACAGACGGCCTTAAAGGTTCGGAGAAAGGATTTTTAATAACCGATGAAAATGGAAAAACCACATGTGAAAGGGTTTATGCCTCAGGCGATGTTGTTTTTGGTGCCAGAACAGTTGTGGAAGCAGTGGCGTTTTCAAAGAAAGTTGCAGACGCTATGGATTTGGATATGAGCTTAAATGGCTGATATTTTATTGTAATTTAAAAAATAGACTCAAAAAATAAGGGCATATTAATATGTTCTTATTTTTTTACTTAAGAATTAAACATAAAAGTAAGAGTTTTGAAATTTTAATGGTATTAAGATATTTTTTGTATCAGTTGAATTTAAAAGTATATATTTAAGCCAAACCTCATTTTACAGTAAATAGTGGAATTTATGAATTTGGGTGGTAGTGGTAAAGAGCTGTAATTTTGATACTGCAATAGCTTAGGATAGCAAATATGCAGTGAATTTAAAAATTTTTTTAAGTGAGTATTGGTGTAAATTGTAATTTTGCATAAACAATAAATTATCCCCGTAAATTTTGATGTTTTTGCATCAATTTACGGGGAATGAAAACTTATATTTATTGCAAATAAATTTTTAATTAACCGTCTCAGCGGACTCTTTAAGCTGTTTTTCGTTAACAAGTCTTTTCAGCTTCTTTATTTCAGGAACTATAAAGAAAGCTACTATAACAGCTGAAGCGGAGTCAGCTATTGGTGCGGAGAAAAGTATTCCGTCAAGCCCCATAAACATTGGCAGAATTATTATAAGCGGTATTAAAAGCAAAAGCTGTCTAAGCATAGATAATATTGATGCTTTCATTGGCTGACCTGTGGCCTGAAAATATGTTGTGGAAACTATTTGAAATCCGGCAAAAAATATGCTGAAAAGATAAATTCTTAAACATTTAACGGCGAAATCCGTAAATTCCGCGTTTTCCTTGCCAAATATGCTTATTATTGTTTCAGGCATTAACTGGCAGATAATCCAAAATATAAATATAAGAGCTGTGGCGTATATAACAGCCAGCTTATAAGTTTGAAGTATCCTGTCGTATTTTTGAGCGCCTTTGTTGAACCCAAGTATTGGCTGGGCTCCTATTCCAACTCCAACTCCAAAAGCCGCCATAATCATGGCTATTTTCATAACTATTCCCATAGCGCTTAATGCTACATCGCCGCCAATAGGGTTTTGATTTCCATAATATACAAGGGAATTGTTCATTACAACCTGCATTATACAAGCAACAGACTGTGTAATTCCGGAGGATATTCCCAAAGTTAAAAAGCTGCCGATTCTTCTGAAATCCATCTTCATATATGAAAGCTTAAGACGCATGTGGTTAGGATTTTTTGAGGGCCTTATAAAATACTGAACAAGAACAACAGCGGATATTATCTGTGACGTTATTGTTGCTATTGCCGCTCCTGTAACACCCCAATGGAAAACAAATATGTATATTGGGTCAAGTATAGTGTTAAGTATGGCTCCTATAAGCATGCCATACATGGAAAGCCTTGGGTGTCCGTCGGTTCTGGCAAGGTTTGAAAACACTATGCTTATAAGGTTAAAAGGTGTGCCTATAAGTATTATTGATGTATAGTCTATGGCGTATGGCATTATGTTTTCGGTAGCGCCGAAAAGACTTAAAAGAGGTTTAAGAAATATAAGACCAAGAATTACAAGTATAATACTTACTATTATTGTAAATAAAAAGGCGTTGCATATTGTTCTTTCGGCTTCTTCCTCTTTTTTTTCTCCAAGCTTTATGGAAGCATAGGCGCTGCTTCCGGCTCCTATAAGTGTTCCAAAGGCCAAAATTATTGTCATTATGGGAAATGCTACTGTTGTAGCGGCGTTTCCAAGGTAGCCAACGCCTTGACCTATGAAAATTTGGTCTACTATGTTGTAGATTGAGTTGATAAGACAGGATACTATGGCCGGTATAGAAAATGTTATAAGTAGACTTTTTACCGGCTTATACCCTAAGGGATTTTTTACAGCTTCCATTTTTACCTCACCTTCCTTAAGTTTATATCTTTCATGGCTTCACATGAATTTTCGGCTATTTCTTTAAGCAAAAATTTTAGTTTTTCCTCATCTTTAATGGATATATCTTTTATAATTATGTTTTTCCATCTGTCTCTCAATTCATAAATAAGTTCTATAACAGGAATTGATTTTGGGGTTATATGAAGATGCTTAACACGACGGTCGTTCTCATCGGTTTCAGATATTACATACCCTTCCTCTATAAGCTTTTGAACAGCTTTTGTAACGGTGCCTTTATCAAACCTGCCGATTTTAGCCAAATCATACATGGTTATGCCGTCATACTCATATATACATGGAAGGAAAAACTGCTGGCCATATCCTATTTGCTTTTTTTCAAGTTCATAATCCATATATCTTGTATAATTCCTTTGTATTATAGATATGTATTTAAGAAAAGTTTCGTTTGTGCTGCTCATAGTTCCTCCATATGGTTGAGTATTCAACTTTACGTAAAGCATATTTTAAGACATAAATGTTGAGTAGTCAACTATTTTTTTAATGGGATTTTAAGATTGCAATATGATGTTTTGTTTGTTTTTTAGTACAATTTTAAAATATATTGTTTAATTAGTGTTGTTTTATTATAAAAACATAAGTGAATTAAGGTATATACCGGATATGATTATAGATTTATGTGGTTTTGAAGATAATAGATTGGTACAGTTTTTACAATATATTTAAATGAAAAAATACACACAAAATTAAGTCGTTTATTAAGCGTTTGGCATCAAAAATTTAAAGATAAAATATATGAGTTATTTAGGCAATTTTTTAGAAACAAAAATGATAACAAAAAATTTTTATTGAAGTACTCTTTTGCCGAATTTTCAAAGCAAAAGGATTATAAGTAATTGAGATTTTTATATTTACAATATATAATGTAAAAATAACACAATTTTTAAAGAAAGAGCAGGTTATAAGTTATGAATCATAAAAACGGAAGTTTTACAAACTCCCTTGGTTTTGTTTTGGCGTGCGTAGGCTCTGCTGTTGGACTTGGAAATATATGGATGTTCCCGTACAGGCTGGGGCAATATGGCGGAAGCGCCTTTATGATACCATATTTGTTTTTTATAGCGCTTTTTGGTTTAACAGGCCTTTCGGCTGAATTTGCAATAGGCAGAAGGGCTAAAACAGGAACTCTTGGTTCTTATGAACTTTGCTGGGAAGGTAAATCGAAAATAGGACAAAAAATAGGCTACATACCTTTGCTGGGGTCTTTGGGAATAGCCATAGGCTATTCAATTATAATAGGCTGGGTTTTGCGTTCAGTTTTTGGCTCAATAACCAGTGGAATATTTTCCGTAGATTCTGCGGAGTACTTTTCACAAGTTACAGGAAACTTTGGAAGTTTGCCATGGCATTTTGCCGTTGTGGCCGTAACGGTTATTATTCTTATAACAGGCTCAACAACTCAAATAGAAAAGGCAAATAAAATAATGATGCCTATTTTTTATGTGCTTTTTGCCATACTTGCAATAAGAGTAGCATTTTTAAGCGGTGCGTCTGAGGGATATAAATTTCTTCTTGTTCCAAGGTGGGAGCAGCTTGGAAACATAAATACATGGATTATGGCCATGGGACAGGCATTTTTCTCGCTTTCAATAACGGGAAGCGGAATGATAGTTTATGGGTCCTATCTTGATAAGAGTGAGAATATATTGGGAGCTTCAATACAGACAGCGGTTTTTGACACTATGGCGGCTCTACTTTCAGCCTTTGCTATAATGCCGGCGGTTTTTGCCTTTGGAATAGAGCCGGGGAGCGGTCCTTCTCTTATGTTTATAACAATACCGCATATATTTAAGCAAATGCCGGCCGGACAGCTTTTCTCGGCTATATTCTTTATCTCTGTTTTATTTGCCGGAATAACCTCGCTTATGAACATGTTTGAGGCTGTTATAGAAAGCCTTCAGCATAAGTTTAGCCTTAACAGAAAGCTGGCGGTTGCCATTTGCGGCGCAGTATGCTTTGCGGTTGGGGTATTTCTTGAGGGAGAAACCGCCGTTGGAAATTGGATGGATTTTATAACAATAATAATTGTGCCATTTGGCGCTGTTTTAGGAGCGGTTTCAATATACTATGTTTTTGGGTATAAAAATATTAAAAAGGAATTGGAACAGGGCAGAGAAAAGAAAATGCCTTTGTGGTTTGGACCTCTTGCCAAGTATGTATATGTTCCTTTAACGGTTATAGTGTTTGTTCTTGGAATAGCATTTGGGGGAATAGGATAATAGGATAAAAATATGCTTTAAAAAGCTGCTGGATTTAATGCCGGCAGCTTTTGTGCGTTAATCACCGAATTTAAAATAAATTTGAATTATAATAAAACATATTTTTTAAAGGCGGTGTTTTAGTATGAGAAAATACGCGGTTGTTGATGAATACCATTGTGTGGCCTGCGGCTGTTGTGTTAAGGTTTGTCCAAAAGGAGCTATAAGTGTACCTCATGGCATTTTTGCCGTTGTTGATATTGATAAATGCGTTGGCTGCGGATTATGCGCTAAGGAATGTCCGGCCTCGGTTGTTTGGTTAAAAGAAAGGCGTGATATTTAATGGGTGGCAAAAAATGGTATGATTATATGTGGATTTTGTCGGCGGCGTATCTTATACTTGGTTTTTTTAATATAGCCCTTGCATGGTTTGGACTTATATGCTTTTTTCTGCCCTTGGCTATAGCTGCTGTGAAGGGGAACAAGGCTTACTGCAATAAATATTGCGGCAGGGGACAGCTTTTTGATATGCTTGGCAAAAAACTTAAGCTTTCAAGGAACAAAAGTGTGCCGAAATTTTTAAAAAGCCGGTATTTTAGGTATGGATTTCTTGTGTTTTTCATGGCTATGTTTGCAAATATGCTTTTTAATACATATCTTGTATTCAGCGGAGCAAGCGGCCTTAGAGAATATGTCAAAATATTGTGGACGTTTAACGTGCCGTGGTCATTTGCCGGAAATGCCGGACTTCCGCCTTGGGCGGCCCAGTTCGCTTTTGGATTTTATGGTGTAATGGCAACGTCAACAATAATTGGTATGGCTACAATGGCGCTTTTTAAGCCTCGGTCTTGGTGCGTATACTGCCCTATGGGAACAATGACCCAGGCTGTATGCAGGGTTAGAAATAAAAAATAATTAAAATTATTCTTTGATTTTTGATTTGAATAAAGTGGCAAAAAATTTGCTTTAAATGAAACTACTTTGTTTTTTCATAATTTAATATTTATTGTCTTGATTATTTTTTATATGAAGTATATTATATAAGGAATATTAACTGATAATTATTATTATGTTATTAACATAAAGAGGTGTTAGAGTGAATTTTTCCGAAATAGAGAATATAGAAAGACGGGCTTATGAAAACGCGGTGTTTGCCACAGGATATAACCGAAAAGAAGCCGACGAATATATAGATAAAATTTACGCCGTCTATTTTTCTCAAAATTCTGCTGGAAACAGTATGGTTGAGAAAAAAACAGGCGCGGATTTTAACGAACTGTTTAAAAATAAAAAACACAATTATATATCACTTGTTAAAAGCGTTGTTGTTGGCGACCCCATGAATATATACGCAATAAGCCTTGGAGCGAAGGAATATAATTTTTTAAGGGAATATTTGGTTTATGGAAGGCATCTTATAGAAACAGGCAAAATAAAAAATATGCTTATAGACCCAAAAAACACAGAAGCTTATAAAAAATTGTGTTCTATGATAATAGGCCAAAACGAGATGAAAGAGGCACTTTGCAGGTTAGGAGCTGTTTTTCAATACAGCAAAAGACGTGAAGCCTATGACCTTATGAAGCTTCCAATGCACAAGGTTTTCGCTTTCATAGGGCCTCCGGGAACGGCGAAAACAACGGCAAGTGTTTTTTTTGCCAGCATGATGAAAGAAATGGGTGTTTTAAACGGAAGCTGCATGGCATACGTTACCGGAACACAGCTTAAGGCAAAATATGTTGGGCAAACGTCAGAAAGAGTGCATGAGCTTTTTATTAAAAATGATATAATAATAATTGACGAGGCGTATTCCCTTGTAAATTACAATGAAACAGACAAAACGGATAATTTTTCTCAGGAGGCTTTGGCGCAGCTTTGTACGGAGGTTGAGGAGCACAGCGACGATAAGCTTATAATATTTGCCGGATACGGCGGTGATATTGATGAGAAAAACAACAAAATGAAACAGTTTTTAAATGAGAACCCCGGAATAGCAAGCAGAATAACGTTCACGGTAAATTTCTCGTCTTACAACACAAAAGAAATGCTTAATATATTTGAGCTTTTGGCGAAAAATGCGGATTTTGGTCTTGAAAAGGGCTGGAGAGATATTTTAGAGCCATTTTTTGATAAAAGGGTTGATAACCCTAATTTTGGAAATGGAAGAGATGCCAGACGGCTGCTTGAGCATGCCATGTCGGCGGCGGCCGTTGAATTCATGAACTGGGCCGGAACCGATATGGATATATTCAGCCCTTGTGATAATGAAGAGAGGGAAAGGCTTTCAACAATAAAATTAAGTCATTTAAAAATCGCTGTGGAGCAGTTTGAGCGTGCCGAAATGGCTGTTGACGGAAAAACGGGACGACACAGTGAAGAAATATGAGGTGATTTTATGAAAAAATTCAGACCGGCCGTTATGGCTGATAAAGAGCAATTCAGAGAACTTTGGGATATAAGTTTTAATGATAACGCCGCTTTCAGCGACTGGTTTTTTAACAACCGCTTTATACCGGAATATAATGCCCTTATTGAGGAGGAAGATGGGAAAATTTCATCAGAGGTGCAGTCCATGCCTGTTTTTCTTAATGTAAGGGATTTTGTTATACCTTCCACAATAATGGTTGGCGCCTGCACTCATCCTGATTTTAAGCGCAGGGGCTACATGAAGGAATTGTATACATACTATATGGGTATGGTAAGAAAAATGGGAATAGTGCTTTGTGCCCACACGCCGGCTGTTTTAAAAACATATTTTTATGTTGGACACTATCCGGTAAGCGATACGGCGTTTATAAAAACCGACGCTTCAATGGGGGCGGAGATTAATGCCAATGTGGAAACCGTTTCCCTTAAGGGAAATGTCAGCAATATATACAGATGCTATCAAATGGCGTCTCAAAAATACTCAGGCATAATATTAAGGTCATACGCCGACTTTAAGCTTAAGTGCGCCGATTATATGTCATGCGGCGCAAAATGTGCTTTTATATCAAAAAACAATATTGTAACCGCTTACGCTGTATATTTTGACGATGAAAACGGCATTTATGGCGAGGAAATTATGTCTGTTGACGACAATGACGAACAGGAAATTGTAAATTTCCTTATTAATGAGGGAAAAGGACGAAAAGTTACAATTAAGCTGCCGCCTCAGTCAAAATCGGAGTATAATAATGGAATAAAAACAATTGGACCAAGAAATGTGTGCGGTGTGGCCAACATTCAGGCTTTGCTTAAAGCCGTTGGTAAAGGAACGCCGTTTTCAATAGAAATTAAAGACGATGTTGTTTTGGAAAATAACGGCGTGTTTGATTTTAACGGAAATATAACTGATAAAAAGCCATGTCTTTCAGCACCTGTATATGCGGCGGCTCAGTGGCTTTTTGGATATCGCTCTTTAAAGGAGCTTTCAGAGGAAGGACTTTTAAATGTTAACGATATGGCCGCTTTAAACGAACTTGACAGGCTTTTTCCTAAACAAAATTGTCATATAGTTGATGAGTATTGATTATTATTTTAAAAGCGGCTGTGTTTGGTTTATAAATACAGACAAACTTTTAACGCAGCGTTATAATTTTAGGGAGGAAGTTTTTTTAATGCTTCAATTTAGAGACATAACATTGGATGACAGAGAAATATTTAATAAATATAAGAAAAACTGGAACATAGAAAACGCCGAGATGTCTTTTGAGCATTTGTATATGTGGGGAAGCCATTCTTTTGTTCAAATAGCTGAGGCGGAAGGGTGTCTTTATATTAAAATGCGTTACGACGGCGAACCGGATATGCTTTTGCCGCCCATACCTGTTGATGAAAGCGTTGATTATGCCGATGCCGTTAAGTTGGGACGGGATTATTTTGAGAGCAAAGGGGAAAAGGTTATTTATCACTCCATATGCGAGCCGTTTGTGGATATGTTTAAAAAATACTGCCCCGATTATGAGCTTTTAGAAATACCAAATTCTTGGGATTATGTATATGATAGTACCGACCTTATAACACTTAAAGGGAAAAAATACCACAGCAAAAGAAATTTTATAAATAGGCTTAAGCAAAATCATCCGGATTTTGTATACAGAGATATAACCGAAGATGATTATGAAAGCTGTATGGAGCTTTATAACAAATGGCGGGAAGAGCATAACGACAAAACCATAGACCAGTATGATGAAAAGGACTCCGTTGAAATAGCACTTAAAAACATGAACGCACTTAATTTAAAAGGC
Organism: Candidatus Neoanaerotignum tabaqchaliae; assembly: GCA_904420235.1. Lineage (GTDB taxonomy): Bacteria > Bacillota > Clostridia > Lachnospirales > Anaerotignaceae > Neoanaerotignum_A > Neoanaerotignum_A tabaqchaliae. The sequence goes on along the minus strand of CAJFUS010000011.1, from coordinate 376 downwards.
GGTGCCATATTTATAGACGGAAAGATGATGGCTTTTACAGTAGGCGGAAGAATACTTGATTATATGGGCCATATACACATAGAAAAAGCCTTAAGCGGAGTTGACGGCCTTTATCCAGCCATAAACCAGCTTTTTGCCGCTGAGAATTATAAGGATACTCTTTTTATAAACCGAGAGGAAGACATGGGAATACCCGGCTTAAGAAAGGCCAAGGAGTCTTATTATCCTGTTAAGATGATAAAAAAATATAGAGGCGTGCTTAAAAGCAGACCAGTATATGAAACTATTATGGAAAAAGGTTCATTTTCGGGCTGTAAAAAAGAGTGTATTGTAAAGTGAAAAACAAAAGGCCGGAATTTTCCGGCCTTTTAAAATT
>CAJFUS010000010.1 GCA_904420235.1 Candidatus Neoanaerotignum tabaqchaliae | reverse complement strand
ATTTGTCCGCATTTAAATACAAAAAACGCTATTATATACATAATAATTGGAATAATTATAAGTTTAGATACTGCCACTAAAATAAGTGCAAATATCTTTCCAGATTTTTTAAGTACACTTATATTAACTCCACCTATTTGGCAGCCAATAACAAACATAGTTACGGCTAAACTGGCATCCATAAGCTTTTCCAGAACTCCATTTATAAAAGACGGAAGTGTTGTATTAGTTAAAAACAAAATAAGACCAATTATTATGGCAAAACTCCCCGGACTAAAAATCTCCTTAACATTTATTCCATATTTTCCTCCAACTGGCTTTCCAGAAGACTGCATAAGCAAAACACCAGCAGTAAACAAAATAATATCCACAGCCATTTCTGCCGCTGATGCATAAAATACGGCATCTGTTCCAAAAAGCATATTCATTACAGGTATTCCTATACCTCCAGTGTTGGCAAAAAACAAAAGAAACGTTATTATTCCAATATATTTTTTTCCGTTTTTTGTAACAACTGACAAAATAGCCGAAAAAATAAAAACACATAAAAAAAGTACAAATATTGAGCCAAACACTTTGCCTCCGGCAATAAGCATATCCTTGGAAAAATCCGTTTGCATTGAGTATATTATCACAGCCGGCAATATAACTTTCATCATAAAAGATGAAACGGGCTTAATTTGGTTCTCATCAATCATTTTAAGTTTTCTAAACACTACACCAGGTATTGAAAGGACAAATATTATAAACAGTGAATTAATAACTGAAGTGTAGTCCATTTCATTTAATACCTCCTTATAAAAATTCTATAAAAAGCTATTGAAAAAGCCGGACTACCTGCCCGGCTTAATTTTATATATATTTAATTCATGAATTTTTATTTTCCGTATGCGGCATCAAGAGCACGAAGAACATCGTTTACAAGGTCTTCTGTGTTCTCAATACCTATTGAAAATCTTAACATGCTGTCTGTAATTCCAATAGCATATCTCTGCTCTTTTGTAAGATTGTCATGTGAGCTGTGAGGAGGATATGAGAATGTTGTTCTGTATCCGCCAAGAGTCATAGCATAATGAGCAAGCTTAAGCTCTCTCATGAACTTATTAAATTTGCTTGTAGCCACATCATAGTCATCTTCTTCAGGAAGCTCTACTGTAAGCATACCACCATAGTAATCACCAAACTGTTTGTGAGCAAGTTCATGGAATGGATTGCTCTTAAGGCCAGCATAGTGAACCGATTTAACATAAGGACTCTTTTCAAGAGCTTCTGCAAGGGCAAGAGCGTTCTCAGCCTGCTTTTTAACACGAAGTTCCATTGTTCTCATTCCACGGCATGTTAACCATGATGAGAATGGGTCAGCCTGTGAACCAAGAACTACCTGAACAGCATGGCATTTCTTAACAAGGTCTTTAGGTCCAACAATAGCTCCAGTTACAGCATCTGAATGTCCATTAGCAAATTTTGTAAGGCTTATAACCTCAAGGTCGGCTCCCATTTTAAGAGGCTTAGCAAGACAGCCTGTCATAAATGTGTTATCAACAATAAGCAAAGCTCCGTTAGCATGAGCGATTTCTGAAAGAGCCTTTAAGTCAGCCACTCCACAAAGAGGATTTGAAACTGTCTCTGTGTAAAGAACCTTTGTGTTAGGTTTAATATGAGCCTTTACTTCATCAAGGTTTGTAAAATCAATTATGTCCGACTCAACACCATATTTTCCAAGAATATCTGTAAATACCTCATTTGACTCGCCGTAGATAGTTTTGTCGGAAAGGATATGGTCTCCAGCTTTTGTCATAGAAATTATAGCTGTTGAAATGGCAGCCATACCAGATGAGCAGGCAATAGCATCTTCTCCGCCCTCTGTATATTTAACAAGCTGTGCAAGAGCAGTCCTGTTGGGGTTCCTATTTCTGTTATAGCAATAATCTCCCTCTTTATATCTTTCAAGAAGGTCGGCAACATCTTCTACATTGTGGGCCGTAGACATATGTATTGGAAGCGCTTCTGGGTTTTTGCCTTCATGGTCAAAATAAGCTCCTGCTTCAAGGATATTTGTTTCAAAAGAAAAATCCGGATCAAATTCATGTAACATATTAGATTCCTCCTAATTTATATTATTGCTACTCATTTATTTCTCCGGAGCTTAACCGGAAAAATTCACTTTTATAAAGTTTTATCATATGTGTATTTCTGAAAACCATTTAATCTTTTGTAAATCGTAATTTTTACAGCATATATATGCTTAAAATATTAAAATATATTTTATCTTTTGTATACTCTATTTATACAATATATAATCTGTTTAATTACTAAACTAAATTACTTATCTGAGCCATAAGTAACAAGGTCATCACCTTTACTGATGGCTAATGTTGACGCGCTTATAATAATATGGCCGTCATATTTAGCGTGAATTTCCTCAAGAAGATTTCCAAATATATCACGTATTTCGGCTATTTTCTGTCCTTCTTTAATATCGTCGCCAGTATTGGCAAATTTATATAAAAGTCCCGTAGCGCCGGCCTCAGTCCATTCATGTTTATTAAAAAATATTTGTTTATCCTCATAATTTACAGCCTCGCCCGGAAGTATGCCTAAAAACTTCATAATGTTTATTAAGTCACTCTTGTTGTCATCTACCCATTCCCTAAGGCAGTCACCGTGTCCGCCCCTTTCAAAAAGCATTGAAGGAATGTTTTTGTCAATAGAAGACGAGTTATAAAACTCAGTTCTTCCGCCTGAATTCATTCTGTACTTAAAGCTTGTATGCTTGGCAACCTCTGTAGCAAAAGCGTTATTTTCCGAACCTTTGGGAGCACACACTATTGTGCAGGCCTCAAGGTCTTCAACCATATCGCCGCTGTGCAAATCAACATGAAAATCACTTTTTGCCACAAATTCGTCCATAAGAAACGCACAAAGCTTATCAGCAAGTGTTCCATCAGGATTTCCTGGGAAAAGCCTGTTAAGATTTTTGCGTTCTGGATCCTCAGGCATAACATAAATTTGACGCTGTTCAAAACCACTCATATTAATACAATGTGTAAGAACAAGCGCACCGCTCATCTCAGTTGGGTCAACCTCTTTTGCAAGCTCAACTACAGCCTGTATTCCCGGATACTCGCATCCATGAATTCCAGCAGTAGCCAAAAGCGTTTTTCCGTCTTCTTTACCATTAACTATGGTAACTGGAAATTTACATTCAGTTCCCGGTAAAGTTACATAATCGGAAACCTTTTGTCCTGGAGCCACTGTTATACCTCCAAAAGTAATGCTCTCTCTCATTAAAAGTATCCCCTCTTTCCTCTTTTGTTAAATGTTAGTTTTATTTTTAGGAAAAGACTGCACATCAACTTATACAATCCATTCCTATATAAAGTTATCTTAAACTTTATTGTGGCTATAGAGTCAAGTAAAAAAATAACTGACTTTTTTCTATATTGTATACAGAATTTATTTAAATATTTTTCTGCTTATTTGCTTAAATCTAAAACATTAAAGTTTTTATGTTAAAATTTTATATATTTAGTCTAAAAACGCCAGATTTTTTAGAAAAAATCGACATTTATTAAAAATTTACATATAGTGTACTATATATAAACAACATATCTAAAAAATTACAGATATTTCTTATCAAACTTAATTATTAATATTTTAAAATGATAATTTTTTTCATTTTATAAGAAATTATTATTATAATTTTTGCATAAACATCAAATCCCTTATTTTTTTAACTTAAAAATGCTGCTTCAATTTATTTCATCTTAAAATAAGCTAAAGCAGCCTGCATATATATATCATTTTTTCATCATGTATTGACAAAATACAGTTATATTTTTTCTGTTTTAAAATTTGTCAATTTTTTTTCAAAATACATATTGACTCTATTGCACCTACACATAATAGCATTAAGTTATGCTTATGATGTTCCGATAAGGAACGTCATATGAAATAAAGAAGCCTTAGCATTGTTGTTAATGGCTTAAGTGATTACTATTCTACTTATTACTTTAAGGAGGAATTTTGAAATGAAACTTGAAACAAAACTTCTTTACACAAGAGATTACAAAGACGGAGCTTGCAACTTATTAAAACCTGAAGCTTTCCCTCTTTACACAGCTACGGCTTTCACAGCTAACACACTCAGCGAAATTAAGGAAGCTTATGCTCAGGGATATACATACATCAGAACAAACAACCCTGACCGTGACGTTTTAGCTTCACAGGTAACAGCTCTTGAGGCTCCTGGAATGGACAACATGGCAAGCCTTATTTTCTCATCTGGTATGGCTTCAATTTCAACAACAATCGGTTCTATCCTTAAATCAGGAGACCATGTAATCTGCAACAGAAATATCTACGGCGAGACATTCGACGTATTTGGAAAAATGTTCTCAAGATTCGGAATTGAGTCCACACTTGTAGACATGGACGACATCGAGAATGTTAAAGCAGCCATCAAACCAAACACAAAACTTATCTATGCCGAGGTTTGCGCTAACCCTACAATGAACCTTATTGATATTCCTGCTTTTGCAAAACTTGCTCATGACAATGGCGCCCTTCTTATGATGGACAACACATTCACAACATGCATCTCAATTAAACCTCTTACACTTGGCGCCGACATTGTTATTTCTTCAATGACAAAGTTCATGAACGGCCATTCAGACGCTATCCTTGGCTGCATGACATCAACAAAAGACATCATTGAGACAGTTCGTCCTATGAGAATGCTCTTTGGTACACCTGCCGATCCATTCCCATGCTGGATGATGATTCGTGGTCTTGAGACACTTCATCTTCGTGTTAGAAAACAAATGTACAACGCTGCTAAACTTGCTGCTTTCTTCGAGAGCGACCCTCATGTAATCAAAGTAAATCATCCTTCACTTGACAGCTTCCCTCAGAGAGCACTTGCTAAGAAACTTTGGTCAGATGACGAAGCCATCAGCGGTATGATGAGCATTATCCTCAACACAGAAGACGAAGAGAAGATTGACAAGTTTATGGCTAAACTTGAGTTTGTTCACTATGCTACAACACTTGGCGGACTTAGAACAACTCTTAACCATCCTTGCACATCATCTCACAGCCATATGCCTGACGCTGACAGAAGAAAAATGGGCATCACACCTGGTATGTTCCGTGTTTCTGTTGGTATTGAGGACACAGAAGACCTTATCAACGACTTCAAACAGGCTTTCACAGCTTTGGATTGATATTAAAAACAAATATTTAACAAAAACTTCGGCTAAGTATAAAATGCCAGAAAGGGACAGATATTCTGTCCTTTTCTTTTTGTTTAATCAAAAATTCCTTTACATAACAAGGTTTTATAATGTAAAATGAAATATATTAATTAGCATAACATGGGGGAATATAAATGAACATATTTATATCAAACGAAATAAAAGAAAAAGTTCCTTGTACTAAATTAATTGTATTCAAATATTCTGTTGTTCCGGAAGAAACAAGTTCTTCTCTTTGGAAGTTTATGGACGAAACAATAATTCCAGCCGTAAAACTCCAGCTTGAAACAACAAACGTTACCGAACTGAAAAACGTTTCATCATCAAGAAAGGCCTATAAAGCTTTCGGTAAAGACCCCGGCAGATACCGTGTTTCATCGGAGGCTCTTATAAGAAGAATAAAACAAGGCAAAGACCTTTATAAAATAAACACAGTTGTTGACACCAATAATCTTATATCGGTTGAAAGCGGTTTTTCTGTTGGCTCGTATGACGCTGGACAGATAAACGGAGATATAACTCTTAAGCTTGGACAGGCAGGTGAAAGCTATAAGGGAATAGGCAAGGACAGTGTTAACATTGAAAATCTTCCTGTTTTGTGCGACAATGACGGTCCGTTCGGTTCTCCAACAAGCGACTCAGAAAAAGCAATGATAACACTTAATTCAAGAGATATAATAACACTTATATATGTTTTTGCTGATGACGAGAATATAACCGCTCTTATGGAAAAGTCTGAGCAGTACATAAAAAAATATACTGGAGCTGAAAATGTCGATAAATTTATAGTTGATTAATTTATTTTTATTATGTAATATTAGGTTGGGTAATCATTCACCTTGCCTTAGGGCTTAAATTGATAATTAACTAAGGAGGAGGTTCATATAGATGAAAGATTTATATTCCATTGGCGAAGTTGCCAAAATAATGGGAGTTTCAATACAGACACTAAGATATTACAGCAGCATAAATCTTTTGCAGCCAAAATATACAAACCCAGCAACTGGCTACCGCTATTATTCAGTTAACCAGCTACACTTTATAGACAGAATAAAGTATCTTCAAAAACTTGGCCTTAGCCTTGATGAAATAAAAAAAGTTATACTTGACAACAATATTCCAGAGCTTTTAGCTCTTCTTGATAAACATAAAAATCGTTGTCTCGACGAGATAAACAAGCTTCATGATGTTATAGACAGTATAGAATGGTATAAAAATTATTTCACATACGTTAATGAGGACAACATAAATGATAATTTCTACTCTCTTCATATAGAAAAACGCTATCTTGTGGCAGTGCCATTTGAAAATAAAACCAACGAGGAAACCCATATAGAACTGCATGAGATAAAAAACAGCGAGAAATTCCGCAATCTTAAATATGTACGTCAGTTCTCTTTAATACTTGATTATGAAAGCCTTATAAACTGCAATCTTAACAGAAAATATTT
>CAJFUS010000009.1 GCA_904420235.1 Candidatus Neoanaerotignum tabaqchaliae | reverse complement strand
ACACAAAAAGGCCGGCTTAACAGCCGGCCAAATTAAAATTAAGCTTCATCATTTACATAGGCCTTATTTTTGCCAAACATAACGGCAAATCCGGCCAAACTTAAAAAGAGAGAAAGCACCAAAAGCGGATATTGGTTCTTTATAATTAAAAGCGCAAGTTCATTAAATGAAAACACGCTGTATGGCACTGAAACGGCTGCACAGTTAAACGCCATAAGCCACATATAAGCACCCAAAAAAGCCATTAAACCGCCAATAATATTTCTATCATTCAAAACGCTTCTCCCCTTTCAAAATCACAAAACCAAATTATCCAACTCTGTATCCCGCGCCCCAAACAGCCTTAACAAAGTGAGGTCTTTTGGGGTCGTGCTCAATTTTCATTCTTATGCGTCTTATATGTACGGCAATAACATTTTCCTCAACGCCTATGGTCTCAACATTCCATATGGCCTTATATATCTGCTCGGCTGAAAGAACCCTGCCCTTTTGCTCCATAAGCACCTTTAATATGTTATATTCTGTTGGCGTAAGCGATATGCTTTTGCCGTCAACGGTAACGCGCTTTTTAAAATCGTCAATCTCAAGGCCGTCGAAACGGTATATAAGCTCGTCCTCGTCAACGCTGTTTCTCTCAACTGCCTCAAATCCGTTTTCGGATAAGATTTTCTTAAGCTTCTCAAGTCTTTCTTTATTGTCTTCCTGTATTGTAATATATGCCATTTCTAACCCTCCCGTCAATACTCAATTTAAACCATTTTTTATCTTATAAAATCCGGAACTTTATCGCCTAAAAATAATCTGTCATATACCTCATAGTCATATTTAAAGCGGCTGTCACTCTTTATATAAACCGTTACGGAATAATCATAGTTAAAGTCGTCTCCCGTACTAATTGCCATGTAAAAATCATTCGGCATGGAGTTTTCAATAATTTCCTTTATTTCATTAATGTCCGTTGTTTCATAGGTTTCGTTTAGTTCTCTGTCATAGTCGTAATAGTTTACTTCTATTCTTTCAACATCATCAGCGGCTATGGCCGGCTCAATAACAATACCTTGTTTCTCAAGCTGGGCTATTGTGTTGCTGAATGTAGGGAAAACAACAAATTCACAATTTCTATAGTTTCCGTAATTTTTGGACCGATTATAAACGTCTATGTTCAAAATTCCAATACCCATGCTGTTTTCAATATCGCTGAACGTCATTTCTTTATAATCCTGTCTGTAAGCCGCTATAACGCTTTCTATGTCGGTTATACTGCTTGTTATGGCTCCGTTGTTATACTCAACGTCAAGTCTGTTTGTTTCGTCAAACACAGGCGAATAAATCTGTGTATTTCCTGTTTTATACTCCTCGTTGGCAAAAAGCCTGTTTAAAGCGTCCTCACACTCGCTGTAATTAAGAGCTATATCTCTGTAAATGGTTTTTCCGCCGGAAAGAGTATATTTTATTGAGCCTCTTATAATAGAATCGTTATCATAATTGTCAGACCTTATAATATCCTGTGTATCGGCCGAATTTTGAGCGATTTCCGTTATTGTGTCAACATCGGTTACATTCATATTTTTAAATATGTAATTTTCTTTGCCAATATATCTGAAATAGTCGCCGCTTGTTTCTTCATCAAAAAACGTCTCATTTCCCATAAATGCCATGTCAAGACTTACAGAAGCGCTTTCCAATTTTCCGCTTTCCGGAACATATCTGTCATACCCAACAAGGTCAAACCTTAAAACAGAGAATATTACTCCGGCTATAACGCCCACATAAATAACGGAACGTTTGTCTTTAAAAGCCGCTTTTAAATCCTGCTCATATATTCCCTGTATAACAACATGAGTTATTAAAACTCCGGCTAAAAGTCCGAATACCGCCGCGAATATCGACCCGCCGCTGGCTGAATCGAAGAAAAAGCTGAAAGCAAGGGCGCACGGTATCATTATAAGCCTTTTTATTGTTGTTTTTGTTTTTCTGAAGGCCATTGACTTTCCGCAGGACTCCATCGGCCTTGCTTTATAAAGCAGGAAAGCCACTATTATGTATATAACCGCCATTAAAAGAATGTATATAAGCGGCTCTGCAACTATGTTTCCAACTGCTGCTTTGTCGCTTACGGCGGTTCCAAACTCACCTGAAAATCCAACTATCTTGCCTAAAGGTGATGTCCATATAGTTTTGAATATTTCGGCAGAATTCTCATTATATGTGTTAAAATAATAATCAAAGCCGCCCCACAGAAGCCATTTAAAAGCCACCTCATAAAGCAGAAGTGTTCCCGTTCCAAGAACCGAAACGGGCAAGTTTCCCGTAAGCATAACGGCTATAACAGCTATGGAATAAACGGCCATATAGTAAACAACGTTAACAGCCGAGCTTATAATAGCCATTTTAATAATATACGCATCATTAATTCCATATGTTCCCGCCACCACAAGGCAAAGCAAAAAACATATTATGTAAGGTATAATAAAAATCAAAAAGCTGTTCAAAACTATGGCCCAAAAACGGCTTTCCATTTTTACGGGAACACTCATATACATATCAACCTTTTTTCTGCTGAAAAGATATGAGAAACCGTGAATTGCCATTATAATGGCAAGTATTGTTGTGAAAACCGTTAAAAACGAATTGCTTATCATAAACTCTCTGTATGTGTTGGCCAAGTTTTGCGCAACATAAATTTCATTGGAACTTTTAACAACAGAGCTTAAGTTAACCATCATGGTAACCGGCATGATGAAAAACAGGCAAACAGCGCTTAAGGCTATTGTCCACACTCTTCTTTTGGCGTTTACTCTTAAATTAACCAAGAATGAGTTTTTTGATGTCATATCCGGCCACCTCCGTTTCGCTTATAAATATTTCTTCCAATGATAATGGAAGTATCTCAAAAAATATAGTTTCAATGCCGGCAAAGGCGTTTATTATGCTTTCCTGCGTTTCCCTTACAGTGTAAGTGTGAAGGGAACCGCGCTTTTCGTCTTTTATTATGTTCATAAGCTTTTCGGCCTTTTCCCTTTCACCGTCAGTTTTAAAAACGCACTGCACCTTTTGTATTCCGCATTTCATATCCTCTAAGTCCTTTGATAAAAGCACTCCGCCCTTATGCAGAAGGCCAACATGGTCGCATATATCCTCTAATTCCCTAAGGTTATGTGAGGCTATTATTGGAGTAAGCTGTCTTTTATCAATTTCGCTGGCGAATATGCTTTTTATGCTTTGCCTCATAACAGGGTCAAGGCCGTCAAATGTTTCGTCACAAATTAAGTATTTTGTGTTTGAACATATTCCCAAAAGAAGAATTACTTGTCTTTTCATTCCTTTTGAAAACGTATTTATTTTTCTTTGAGGGTCAAGGCCAAACCTGACCATATACTCATAAAAAGCGCCTTTGTCGAAGTTCGGATAAATTCTGCTGTAATACCTTTCCATGTCCTTGGCATTTGCCGTAGCAAAAAAATACTGGTCGTCCGATATAAAGAAAAACTTGCTTTTTGCCGAAACATTGTTATAAACTTTCTCCCCGTCAACAAACACCTCTCCGCTGTCCGGCTTTAATATACCTGTCATAATACGCATAACAGTGCTTTTTCCCGCACCGTTTGTTCCTATAAGTCCAAAAACATTTCCTTCTTTGATGTCAACATTTATATTATCAACAGCCTTAATTCCGTCGAAAGACTTGTTTAAAGCCTTAAGCTCAATCATAAAGCCGCCTCCTTCCCAAGAATATAGTTTGCTATTTTTTCCCGTTTTACCCCTATTTCCTCGGCCTCACAAACAAGGCCGTCAAATTTTTCCTGTATCTCTTTTATTTTAAATTTTATGTAATCGCCTCTGTTTGGCGATACAAAATTACCTCGCCCTTTCACCGTATATATAAATCCGCGCCTTTCCAGCTCGGCATAGCTTTTTTGTATTGTATTGGGGTTTATAGAAAGTTCCATTGCAAGGCTTCTTACAGACGGCATTTGGCTGTCCGGCTCAAAAACGCCTTTTATTATAAGCGTTTGCAGCTTGTCAACTATCTGCTCATATATGGGCCTTGTGTCTTTATAATCTATAACAATCATACCCCTTCCTCCTTTCGTCTGTATTTAGAGTAATAGGTGTACTATATCAACTAACACACTTAATATACCATATCATACCACTGCTTTCAATAGAAAAATAGTTACGAAATTATTAAGTTTAATTAAATAAATGTCAAAAATTTAAAACATCAATTCAAGCGCAAACTTCTTATACTAAAAACTCTATTTTTAAAATAAATAATATAAAAACAGCCCGCATTAAGCGGGCGTAAATTAAACCAATATTTTTCTTTAGATAATTTAAAATTTTTATGTTCAAAACCACAATATATCTGTATTAAAAGCTAAGTCAACACACATAGTCATACCATTCCCAATCGGCTTTAAGTATATCTCCCGCAAGCATTGAGGACGGCTCCTGAGAAAGCTCAAATTCCGTCTCAAAATCATGGTATGTCTCACCTTCTATAACCGCCTTTCCCGTAATAACAAAATGGCGGCCTTCTCCTTCTATAAATTCCCCCTCTATAAGCACATCATCGTCCTCTATATAAACCTTGTTGGCCTCGTTTTTAATTTCTTCCTCGGTAAAGTTAATTCTCATAAAGCTCCTCCTTAAAGCAGAAATTCATATATATTCTGAATATAAACCTTTTTAAAAGTTTTTTCAACAACAGCGTCTTATTTCTTTGTATAACACGCCGAATAATGGTATAATAAATTTATTAACCGCCTTTAAAGCGGTTTTGGAGGAAATCATGGATAAATCACACCATATTGAACACATAGTTATAGATTTGGAGTTTAACCAGTCATACAACACAAAAAAAGGGGATAAATCCGAAACCGTTGCCGAATGCCCCTTCGAGATTATACAGATAGGCGCTGTTAAACTTGACGAAAATCTTGACATAAAAGACCAGTTTACGGTGCTTATAAAGCCACAAATATATCCCAAAATAAACCCAATAGTTGAAAGGATAACCGGCATAACTGATGAGATACTTGATTCCTGCGTCAATTTTGAGGAAGCCTTTCAGCTTTTCGCAAAGTTTGCCGGCATAAACAGCGTAATTTACACATGGGGTATTGACGATATAAAATCCCTTTTCAGAAACATAGTTTATTTTAAATGCGACACAAAAAGCATAACAAACAGATATATAAACATTCAGCCGATAGCCGCCAAGGCATTAAACTCACAATCCGGCGGCACTATCGGACTTAAAAACGCCGCTGAGCTTTTTGGCATAGAATGCCCTCTTAAATTCCATGACGCCTTAAACGACGCCAGTTATACGGCGCTTATACTTAAAAAAATATTCAGCGCCCTGCCGGAGCCTTCCGTTTTAAGACCAGAGGACATAGCTCCCAAAAAAAAGAACGTCCGCACAAAATTTAAAACCAAAGAGCTTATAGAATATTTTGAGAATTCTCTTGAAAGAAAAGTAACAAAAGAAGAAACGGCCATTATACTTACGGCCTATAAGCTTGGAAGAAAAAGAAAATACGAGACAAAAAACGGGGAATAATCCCCGTTTTTTATTTGCTGTATTTCACTATAAGCATCTCAACAGCTGTTTCCCCGTCTATAAGTCCGGATTTTATGCTGTAATCCGTTTCAAGACAGTCGCTCATGGCCATTTTAAGTATTTCAGACGTAAAGTTTTTGCTTTGGGATAAGCCTTTTTTTATAACAAAGTCCTTTTGGTTTGTTAAATTAACTATTTCCGCAACACTTTTCCCCGAAGCGGTCAAAACTCCAGCCTCCAGCATAATGCGGAACTGCCTTGTTATCATGGCCAATATCCCAACGGGCTGTTCGCCGTTAAGTATAATATTTCTGTATATCTTTATGGCAAGAGATGTATTTCTGGCTCCTATGGCGTCCACTAGGTCAAATATTCTGCTTTCAAGGGATTTTGCGCATACCGCGTCTATGTCCTCGATTAAAATCTCACCTTGGCCGCCTTTGTAGTTTATAAGCTTGTTAAGCTCAAAAACGGCCTTTTCCATATCTCCGCCTATGGTTTTAAAAAAATATTCCGTCTGGGGACGTTCCATTTTTATTTTATTCTTGGACAGCATATTCTCGGCCCACCGGTAAAGCTCGTTTCCCGTTGGCGCCTTGCACAACGCCGCGTGGCCGGCTTTGGAAACGGCTTTAAAAAGCTTAAGTCTTTTGTCCGCCTCATCTTCAACAAAAACCATGCATGTGCTGTTTGGAATATCCTTAACAAAATCCGACATTTTCTCGCTGCCGTCTTTTTTTCCGGCTTTAAAAAGTCCGCTGTCCTTAACAACAACAAGTCTTTTCTCACTCATAAACGGCAGTGTCTCGGCGGCGTCTATTATTTTATTAACATCCGTATCCCCGTTAAATATATCTATGTTCATTTCCGGAAAAGCCTCGCCAACTGCTGCGGTTTTAAGCCTTTTTAAATACAGATTCCTTATAAAAGCCTCTCCTCCGTAAAGCAGATAGCATTTTTTAAGCATTCCGTTTTTTATGTCATTTTTAACAGTATTCATAAGCGCCGCTCCTAAAATTCATAATATATATTTTTTCCGTCGGTTCTGAGTATTGCCACACCATTTTCTTTTATATCGAAAACACTTTCATCATCGCTGTTATTCTCACCGGCTATAATACGCCCGCCTAAGCCGTCGAAAATCCCAAACTCATTTTCATCGTCAACAGGCCACTCTTTAACATAAAGCACGTCCGTCTCGGGCATGCCAAAGACATAATCAAAATACCTTAAATCAATAAGGGAAATTTTGTCTGCCACTATAAGGCTTGTATCGCCTATGGAAAATCTTAAAACAGAGCTTGAGGTTGTTCCGCTTACGCCGCTTTTTTCCTCAAAAGGATAAAGGCTTTCAGCCTTCAAGCCACCGCCTAAATAAGAAAAGTCGCCTGCCAAAATATTCAGCATGTTAACGCCTTTATTTTCGGACACAAAATCAACCGTGTCATAATCAAACTTGGTGTCCTCTGGAGCAGAGCCTCCGCACATAACCAAATTATCTATATAAACGGGTTCGTTCATAAATTTTCTGGCGAACCTAAGACTTTTAGCATCGTTTGAAGTAACAAAAACACAATCGACGCTTTCTGCTCCTATTGATTTTATGTATTCGGCCATGTTTTCACTTTCGGAATAGGAATTGCTTCTGCTTTCCTGTCCGGCCATATAAATGTGTCCGTCATAGGTTTCAATAACAACGCCTCCGCCGTAATTTGCCGGCATAAAACTTATGGTATTCAGTTTAAACAGCATTTTGTTTGACAAAACCGAAAAAAGGCAAAGGGAAGTTAAAACAACGGAACACACAATGCATTGTTTCTTACTTGGCGCCAAAACCACAGACAGTATAAGTGCATAAAACATCGCCATAAAAATCACGTTAGGCCTTCCCATATGTATAACTGAAAATGGTATCAGTGAAATAAGGCCACACACAGCCAAATAAAACTTAAGAAGTATAAATACTCCTCCGGCAAGAAATCTTCCGGCCTCAACGCTTAAAAAACCACCAAGTCCGCTTATAACTCCCATTCCCGTTGTAAAACCAAGGGTAGGCACAATAAGCAAGTTTGATATAAAACCAAATATTGAAAACTCATAAAAATAATAGGCCGTTATAGGAAATGTGCACAAAGTTACAAAAAGCGACAAAAAGGCGCAATATTTTGTCTTGCCCAAAGCGTTTGACGTATCTCCTTTATATATGTTTCCAAATAAAATAAGCGCCGCCACTGAAACAAAGCTAAGCTGAAATCCCACATTCCAAAGGCTGTATGGATTAAGCAAAAGTATAATTATTCCCGCCACACTTAAGGTATTAAAAGAGTCGCCTTTTCGTCCTATAATAGTGCCGATAAGGTATGTATCCATCATTATAACGGCTCTTACTATTGACGCCTGTCCTCCGGCAAAAACAGCGTAAACCGCTAAAAACACCATAATAATGGCCGCTGTCTTTTTTCTGCCCAAACCAAATATATTTCTTAAAACTGCCATAAGCATAGCGGCTATTATGGCAGTGTGCATTCCGGATACCGAAAGCACATGGGCTATGCCGCCGTCGGAATACCTCTGCCTTATGTTATCGCTTAAATAAGATGTGTTTCCGGTTGTTATGGCCTTAACAACGCCCGCCTCAGCCGACGGATAAAGAAGGTCGTAAACATCACAGAAATTATCTCTAAAATCCAACAGCTTTTGCCTAAAACTTATGCTTCTGTGCCCAATAAGGTATATCTCCTGGGCACTTGATGTAAAAGACAGTTTATTCATCAAAAGATATCCGCTTAAATCAAATCCCGAAACCATAGTTTTTGTATCCGGAGGCTCTAAATAGCATGATACTTTTATAATATCGCCTCTTTTAAGATATGTGCCGTTTTGGGTATACACAATTCCTCTTAAATCAAAAGGCTCGTCACCGTTTCCAAAATCAGCGCTTTCACAGTCAACTGTAAGAGCCTGCCCTCCTGATGACGTTATTGACGTGTCATAAACGGCGGCCATAATCACAGCGTCTCCCGAAACTTCCATGGTCGTTGAATGCATAAGGCTTCCCGCGGTAATAAAACCTACTCCTGAGGCTATTGAAAACAGCATAACAAAAGCCCTTCGGGTTTTGCGATACATATAAAAGCACATAACTGCTACTGCCACAGGAAAAGCCCAAAGCCAGGCACCTTCAAGATACCTGGCTGAAACTATGCCTAATATTAAAAATATAAAAGCAACTAAAGCTGGTCTTCTCATAATACTAAATCATAATCCGGCTCAAATGGCTGACCAAAACTGATATGACCTTTATATTCCTCCTGCCGCTCGCCCTCAATAAGGAACTGCACCCTTTCCACATTGTCAAGGGCCGCAAGTGAATTAACTATTGAGTATATTGTAAGGGTTTCGCCTGACGTTCCGCCGTTGTGCCTTGTAACAAACTCGGCACTTAAGTCTATATAGCATATACCGTCCATTGTGCTTATATCTCTTATTTTTGTTTCGGCAGGAACGGTAGCTACGTTTCCTTCCTCTTGTGGACCCTTTATAAGTTCCTCAACAATATATCTTTCAATAGGCTGATTTTTGTTAACCTCTATACGCCTTTCCTCGGCGTTAAGGCCATCGCCGTTTAAATTGGCAAAATATAAGGTTACAATTTTAACTGACGTTTCCGGCTCCGCCCTGAGCTCGCCGTTTGTTATAATATCGTCAGCCCCAACAGGGCCAACTGGCGTTCCGTCAGTTTTTTTAAGAGTCTCTCCGTCAACATATATCTCAACTGTGTTAACAAAGTTTATACCAGTTATTGTTTTAAGCACTGCGCTGCGGCAGTACATTTCGTCGCTTTTGCCCATTTCCCTATATTCCGGAGAGAAATTTATAACAACGTTTCCGTCAGTTATAACAGCCTCTATAACTTCTACGTTTTCCGGCACTGCCGTCGTCAATTTCTCATTTTTTGGCTTTGACTTCATAATGTTAACGGCATTTATAATTATTTCTTCCTCGCTTTTTCCAGAAACAACATTATTTTCCGCTTTAAGACGTTTTGTCTCGGTTTCAATGTAATATATATCCAAGCCATGGTTTATCACATTGTTTGATGAGTTTCTATGCACCACGAAAACCACAGCCGACGCGGCCACAGCTATAAATATCAGTATAACAAAAAATAATCTATATCTTCTCAACAGCAGTCCCCCTTAAACGCTATGAATAAGCGGTATTCTTACAAGGAAAGTAGTTCCCTCATTTTCTCTGCTTGTAACCTTTATGCTGCCGTTATGCATAAGCACTGTGGAATGTGTTATTGAAAGGCCAAGGCCCGTTCCGCCGGTTTCTCGGTTTCTTGTTTTATCTATTCTGTAAAACCTGTCGAATATTTTTCCCAATTCTTCCTCGGCCATACCTATGCCGGTATCCGAAACGGTAATAAAAGCGTTTTGATGGTCGCAGTCAAGAACAACTTTAACCTTGCCGCCGTTATCGGTATACTTAATTCCGTTTTCAACAAGGTTTGATATGGCAAGAGTAAGCTTTGTTCTGTCAATCTCGGCATTAACCTCTTTAACCGCAGTATACTCAAAGTCTATATCCTTATTATCGGCCAAAGGACGAAGCCTTTTCATTATTTCCTCTATAACCGAATTAAGGCTTTCCTGCTTAAAGCTTCCCGGAAGTTCCTTCTGGTCCAGCTTAACAAGGGTAAGAAGGTCGTTTATAATTTCCGTCATTCGGTCAACTTCAGAATTTATATCTCTTAAAAACTCAATGTACGTTTCCTTTTGGGCGTCGTTGTCAAGAAGTATAGACTCACTTAACACCTTTATTGAGCTAAGTGGCGTTTTAAGCTCGTGGCTTACGTTTGACACAAAATGCTGTCTTGATGTCTCAACCTCCTCAAGCTTTTCGGCCATGTTATTAACCGCAGCGCCCACCTGCATAATCTCGTTGTTTGAAAACTCATCAACAGGCATTCTCTGCTCAAAGTGACCTTCAGATATATTTTGTATAACTTCCATAAGCTTTCCAAGTGGCCCTGTTATATTGCGCGAAAGCACAAGCACAAAAGTTATAACTATTCCGGCTATTATAACCATCATAAAATATATTGGTTTTTTTATGCCGTTTGCTATGTTTTGTATATCATCTGGAGCGTAAACTATAAGCACCGTTCCTATGCGGCTGCCGTTTTCGGCAACTATCGACGTAACGGCATATATATCTCCGTTTTCCTGCTCTCTCGCCACGTCCTTTGTATTAAGAGCCTCTACAATTTCTGGCACAATAAGAGTTTTTCCAACGTCCGTACCGTTCGAGTCCTCAAGAACTATACCCATATCGTCAGTAACAACTATCCTGAAGCCGCCCTGCTCGCTTGTAAGTGAAATATCGCTTCTAAACTGATACTCCTTGTTTTTTTCCGTTAAATATCCGGAAATAGTTATATGTCCGGCCAATATGTTCGCTTGATTTAAAAGCTCTTTTTTCTTCTCCTCTACAAAATAATTCTCGGTAGCTTTAAAAACGACGGCGCTGAACAAAAATAAAGGTATAAGTCCCGCGCAAAGATAGGTAACTATCATCATAAATTTTATTTTAAAGCTGCCGCCCTTTTTCTTAGCCAAAATAATAACCAACTCCCCATTTTGTGTATATGTATTTAGGTTCGCTTGGTTTTTCCTCTATTTTTTCACGCAGCCTTCTAACATGTACGTCAACCGTTCTGGCATCTCCCGGATAGTCATATCCCCATATGGTGTCGAGAAGTGTTTCTCTGCTGTAAACTTTTCCTGGGTTTTCCATAAAAAGCACAAGCATATCAAACTCCTTGGCTGTAAGATTGGCCTCTTTTCCGTTTATAAATACTCTTCTTGAGTCAAAATCCACCTTAAGGCCGCGCACCTCAAGAACATTTTGCTTTTTGTCCTCGTTTATATCTACTTTTTTAACGCTTCTTCTTAAAATGGCTTTTATTCTGGCTTTAAGCTCAAGAATGTTAAAAGGCTTAACTATATAGTCATCGGCACCATACTCAAGGCCCATTATTTTATCCATGTCCTCTCCCTTGGCCGTAACCATTATTATAGGCACCTGAGAAAAATCCCTAACCTGGCGGCAAACCTCAAGGCCGTTCATTTTTGGCAGCATAACGTCAAGAACAACTAAGTCAAACTTTTTTTCCTTTATACAATTAAGGGCTTCTTCGCCGTCATAGGCAGCCTCAACCTCCATGCCGTCCTGCTGAAGGCTGAAACGTATTCCCTTTACTATAAGTTTTTCATCATCAACAACAAGTATTCTATAAGCCATTTCAATTCTCTCCCTCAACTGAAATATAATCTTTTATTTTTGAATAAGTGGCTTCACCTATGCCGCTTACATTCATTATTTCCTCTTTTGAGCCAAACCCTCCGTTTTCCTCTCTATATGCTATTATACTTTGGGCTGTTTTTGGGCCTATGCCATAAAGTTTATCAAGCTCATCGGCTTCCGCGGTGTTTATATTAACAATGCTTTCACTTTTAAGCATTTCATTAAAATCATTTTCTGTTTTAACACCGTTATAATACTCAATATCGTTGTGGTCAAACGTCACAAATTTCTTTTTTGTGTAGGAAGAATACCACATTCCACTAAACACAACAAAAAGTGATATAAAAAGACAAATTACACGATTTTTTCTCATAAAATCATCTTTTCGAAAAAAGCTATATATACCAAATTATTAAAATCTCTGTTATAATTATATAAAATTATTAAATAATAACTGTAATAAAAACAGGGCATTCATATCTATTTTATATTGTAACATGAATTTTATAAAAATAGTAGTGTATACATAAATCATTCATTAATAAAATTCAGAAAAAATTTTCTATT
>CAJFUS010000008.1 GCA_904420235.1 Candidatus Neoanaerotignum tabaqchaliae | reverse complement strand
TTTACAGGAGCGAAGCGCCGTTGGTTATGAGCTAATTTGGGAAGCAAATTAGCGAATATTCCATGTGTAAGCAAACACGTTATTTAAGGCGGCAGGATTTGCTTATAAAATCAGCGTCAGATGATTTTGCTGGCATAAATGCGTCGTTAGTTATGAGCTAATTTATAGATAAATATATAAAAATTGTACGGAAAAAAATAAATTTAGAAAAGGAGGGTTATTTTTGGCATCAAAAAAACCGAAACTGAAAATTATACCGCTGGGAGGACTTCACGAGATCGGGAAAAACATGACTGTAATAGAGTACAACCAGGATATAATTATAATTGACTGCGGTCTGGCCTTTCCGGAGGACGACATGCTTGGAATAGATATGGTGATACCAGATACCACATATCTTCAAAAAAATATAGACAGAATAAGAGGAATTGTTTTAACCCATGGACATGAGGACCATATAGGAGCGCTTCCGTATGTTTTAAAAGAGATAAACGTTCCTGTTTTTGGAACACTTTTAACCATAGGCTTGCTTGACAACAAGCTTAAGGAACACGGAATGCTTGACACAACTGTACGCCATGTTGTTGTTCCGGGGGAGACAATAAAGCTTGGACAGCTTAAGGTGGAATTTATACACACAAATCACTCCATAGCCGACGCTGTGGCCCTTGCTATAACAACTCCGCTGGGAGTTTTAATTCACACAGGCGACTTTAAAATTGACTACACGCCTATAGGCGGAGAGATTGCTGACCTTCAAAGGTTTGCCCAGCTTGGCAAAGAAGGCGTTTTGCTTTTAATGAGCGACAGCACAAACGCCTCAAGGAAGGGTTACACGATGTCGGAAAAATCCGTTGGCCTTGTTTTTGACAGAATATTTGAGGAAACGCCGGAAAACCGAATAATGATAGCCACTTTCTCATCAAACATACACAGAATACAGCAGATTGTTGATTCGGCAGTTAAGTTTAACCGAAAAGTGGCCATTATAGGCAGAAGCATGCTTAACGCCGTTAAAACGTCAATAGAGCTGGAATATCTTGATGTTCCAGAAAACACGCTTATTGATATTTCGGAAATTAAAAATTATACCGACAGAGAGCTTGCCATTATAACAACGGGAACGCAGGGCGAGCCTATGAGCGCTCTTTCAAGAATAGCCTCGTCGGAACACAAGCAGGTTGCCGTTAAACCTGACGACCGCATAATAATAAGCGCCTCAAGCATACCGGGCAACGAAAAAATGATTTCAAAGGTAATAAACGAGCTTTTGAAAAAAGGCGCAGACGTTGTTTACGACGGCATAGCCGATGTGCATGTTTCGGGCCATGCCTGTCAAGAGGAGCTTAAGCTTATGCTGGCTCTTACAAAACCGAAATATTTTATGCCGGTTCACGGGGAGTTTATACACCTTTCAAGCCACAGAGAGCTTGCCATAAGCATGGGAATGGCCAAAGAAAATATATTTCTTATGCGTATAGGCGATGTGCTTGAGATTTCTAAAAACGACGCCAAAGTTAACGGAAGCGTGCCTTCCGGGCAGGTGCTTATTGACGGCCTTGGTGTCGGAGACGTTGGAAACATTGTTCTTAGGGACAGAAGGCACCTTTCTGAAGACGGGCTTATGGTGGTTGTTGTTACAATGGAAAAGGAAAGCGGCGCCATACTTGCGGGGCCGGACATTATATCAAGGGGCTTTGTTTATGTAAGGGAATCGGAGGACCTTATGGACGGAGCCAAAAAGGCCGTTGAGGAGGCCCTTTATAACTGCGAGTTTAAGGGATATTCCGGCTGGTCATACATTAAAAATCTTATAAAGGACTCGCTTAAGGACTATGTTTGGCAGGAAACAAAGCGCAGCCCTATGATACTTCCCATAATTATGGAAGTATAATAAAGCTGTTTACACAAAAATATAAAATGCGGCACCATGCCTTAATATACGGCTGTGTGCGGCATTTTTCTGTGCCAGTCAAATCAGATGTTGTAAGTTGTGGAACATTCGTGTATACTTATTATATATGCGGAGGTGTTTTTGTGTCTGAAAGTATATCTGATGTGAGGGAAAGATTTTCCCGTGTTGATGTTGAGCATATTCCCGATTTTATAAAATCCATTGAGGGCGACAGCCGCAAGGGCGTTTTAAATATACTGCGAATGGCGGAAAAAAGATATAAAGCCCACATTGACGAGCTTGACCGCATAGCTTCTTTAAGCGTTTACGAGAATGAGTGCAGGCGGAAGGGATTTAAACTTATAGCCGGCATTGACGAGGTTGGCAGAGGGCCTTTGGCGGGGCCTGTTGTTACGGCGGCTGTTATTTTAAAAGAAAACTGCCTTATAGAGGGAATAAACGACTCTAAAAAACTTACGGCTAAAAAAAGAGAGGAGCTTTTTGACATAATAATAAATGAGGCTGTGTCTTACAGCTTCGGTATTGTAACATCAGATGAGATAGACAGCATAAACATACTTCAGGCAACATTAAAGGCTATGAAACAGGCCATAGACGGCCTTGGCGTTAAGCCGGATTTTGTTCTTGCCGACGCCGTTACTATACCGGATATAGATATGCCCCAGCAGGGAATTATAAAGGGCGACGCAAAAAGCCTGTCCATAGGAGCGGCAAGCATTATAGCCAAGGTTTACAGAGACAGAATGATGACTGAATACAGCCAAATTTATCCGGAATATGGCTTTGATGAAAATAAAGGATACGGTTCAAAATATCATATAGAGGCCATTAAAAAATACGGTCCATGCCCTATACATAGAAAAAGCTTTTTAAAAAATTTTGTTTGAGGCGGTTTATGGAGGATTTTAACAGAAAACTAAAGGGAGATTTTGGCGAGGACATAGCCGCTAAGGAGCTTAGCAAAAAAGGATATAAAATATTGGACAGAAACTATAAAAAACGCGGCGGAGAGATAGACATAATAGCCCAAACCGGCGGAACGATGGTTTTTGTTGAGGTTAAGCTTAGAAGCGGCGTTGAAAACGGACTGCCCTGCGAAGCCGTTGATATAAATAAAAGGCGGCGCATTATAAGCACCGCTAAAAAATATATTTACGAAAAGAATGTCTGCGGCATGGATTTTAGGTTTGATGTTATAGAAGTGCTTAAGGGCGATGTTATAATGCTTAGGCACACAGAAAATGCCTTTTGGGAGTAATTATATGAAAATAGTTGAAAAAAACGGAGTTAAATATTGTGTTTTCAACAGTTTTGAGGATACAGGCGCCGTAAGCCACTGCTTTTCAACAAGGGTTGGCGGCATAAGCGAGGGCGTTTACAGCAGTCTTAATGTAAGCTATTCTCGAGGAGACAAAAAAGAAAACGTAGACGAAAATATAAGGCGTTTGGCTCAGGCCGTTGGCTTTAATTCCGAAAACATAGTTGACGGCCTTCAGGTGCACGGCGTGGAAATTTTGGACGTGGGGTATGAACATATAGGCGAAAAATTAAGCGGCTATGACGGGTATATAACAAATAAGCCTGATATAACTCTTTGCACATATCACGCCGACTGTGTGCCGCTGTTTTTTCTTGACAAAACAAAAAACGTTATAGCTCTTTCCCATTCAGGCTGGCGGGGAACGGCGGCCAAAATGGCATACTTAACTGTAAAAAAAATGGAAAGCCTTTACGGCTGCGACCCGCGGGACATAATAGCCGGCATAGGACCTTCAATAGGGCCCTGCTGTTTTCAGGTGGACAGCCCCGTTGTGGAGGAATTTAAAAGGAGCATTGATTTTTCGGAGGATTTTATAAAAAATGACCATAACTGTGAGGGAAAATATAAAATAGACCTTTGGGGAATTAATGAAAAGCTTATAACCTTGGCCGGTGTTCCAAAAGAGAACATAGAAGTGGCCAAACAATGCACAATGTGCGACGAAGAACTGTTTTTCTCACACCGGAGAATGGGAAACGACAGGGGCAGCATGGCGGCATATCTGTCGCTTAAGAAATAAGGAGTTTTAAAATTGAGAAACGGCGAAAACGTAATAACTAAAGTTGAAAA
This sequence comes from Candidatus Neoanaerotignum tabaqchaliae, assembly GCA_904420235.1. Taxonomy (GTDB): domain Bacteria; phylum Bacillota; class Clostridia; order Lachnospirales; family Anaerotignaceae; genus Neoanaerotignum_A; species Neoanaerotignum_A tabaqchaliae. The sequence continues at coordinate 12,101 of CAJFUS010000008.1, read as the reverse complement.
GGGCAGTATAGCCGAGGAGCTGGGAATTGAACAGGGGGACGTGCTTGTTGCCATAAACGGGAAGCCCGTTATAGACGTGTTTGATTACAGGTATCTTATAAACGATGAATATATAGAGCTTACAATAAAAACAAAACAGGGCGGACAGTGCGTGGCGGAGGTTGAGAAAGAATATTATGAGGATTTGGGAATATCCTTCCAGTATGGCCTTATGGACGAGGCAAGGAGCTGCCGGAACAAGTGCATATTCTGCTTTATAGACCAGCTTCCCAAAGGAATGCGCGAAACCCTCTACTTTAAGGACGACGACTCAAGATTGTCGTTTCTCCAGGGAAACTATGTTACATTAACCAACATGAGCGACGAAGAACTTGACAGGGTTATATATTATCACCTTTCGCCGATTAATATATCCGTGCATACAACCGACATGGAGCTTAGGAAAAAAATGCTTAACAACAGGTTTGCCGGCAATTTAATGGAGCGTATTGAGCGTTTGGGAAAGGCCGGCATAGAAATGAATTTCCAAATTGTGCTGTGCAGGGGAATAAACGACGGCGCTCAGCTTGACAAATCCATAGGCGACCTTTCAAAATTTTATCCCCACGCCAAGAGTCTTTCGGTTGTGCCCATAGGCCTTACGGGATACAGGGAAGGGCTGTATCCCATGACTCCCTTTGATAAGGACAGCAGCGCAGGCGTTATAGAGCAGGTGGAAAAGTGGCAGCGCAGGCTGAAAAAAGAAATGGGCTCCAGTTTTGTTTTTATAGCCGACGAGTTTTATATAAACGCCGAAAGAGAAATGCCTGAATGCTCGGCTTACGAGGATTTTCCGCAGATAGAAAACGGAGTTGGCATGATTTCACTTATGAAAAGCGAGTTTGACGAGTATTTTAACAGTCTTTCGGACAATGAGATTGAAAAAAGCGTTTCAATAGCCACAGGAGAGGCGGCCTATGATTTTATAAAAAGTCTTTGCGAAAGGCTGACCTTAAAATTTAAGGGCCTTAACATAAATTTATATTGCATTAAAAACGAGTTTTTCGGAGGAAAAATATCCGTTTCCGGACTTTTGACGGGAAGGGATATAATAAATCAGCTTAAAGGCAAGGAATTGGGAGAATATCTGTGCCTTCCAAAAAATCTTTTAAGAAGCGGTGAAACGGTGCTTCTTGATGATGTTGACATTAAGGACATTGAAAAAGAGCTTAACATAAAAATTAAAATTACCGGCGACAGCGGAAGCGATTTTATAGACGCTGTAACAGGCTTAGGCCGGTAAACGGAGGAATATTGATTATGAGCAAACCCATAGTGGCCGTTGTTGGAAGGCCGAATGTTGGAAAATCGACGCTGTTTAATAAAATAGCCGGACAAAGAATATCCATTGTTCAGGATACACCAGGCGTTACAAGGGACAGAATTTATGCCGAGATTGAATGGTCTGGACATAATTTCACACTTATAGATACAGGCGGAATGGAGCCAGGGGCCGAGAACATAATATTAAGGCAGATACTTAATCAGGCGGAAATAGCCATAGAAACCGCCGACGTTATAGTTTTTGTTACAGACGTAAAGCAGGGGGTTACCGACGAGGACGCAAAGGTGGCCGACATATTAAGGCGCACCCGCAAGCCTGTTATACTTGCCGTTAACAAGGTTGACGACATGCGCAGGGAAAACATGGATATTTATGAGTTCTATTCCCTTGGAATGGGCGACCCGATACCTGTTTCGGCGGGACAAATGCTTGGCCTTGGCGACCTTCTTGACGTTATTGTTTCATATTTTCCGGAGAATGAGAAGGAAGAGGAAGAGGACGCCATAAAAGTGGCCATTATTGGCAAGCCAAATGTTGGAAAATCGTCGCTTATAAACAAAATACTTGGCGAGGACAGGCTTATAGTGAGCGACATACCCGGAACTACCAGGGACGCTATTGACACAAAAATAGAGATAGACGGCCAAAAGTTTGTGTTTATAGACACTGCCGGAATGAGAAGGAAAAGCAAAATAAAAGAGGACATAGAGCGCTTTAGCATAATAAGAGCTGTTGCCGCTGTTGAAAGGTGCGACGTAGCGGTGCTTGTTATTGACGCCAACGAGGGCGTTACCGACCAGGACACCAAAATAGCCGGAATAGCCCATGAAAGAGGAAAGGCCGCAGTTATAGCCGTAAACAAGTGGGATTCCATAGAGAAGAACGACAAAACAATGAATAATTTCCTTAAAGACATAGACAGCGAGCTTTCCTATATGTCATACGCGCCCAAAGTGTTTATATCAGCCAAAACAGGGCAAAGAGTGCCTAAAATGATTGATATGATTAAAACCGTACGCGAGAACAACGCCCTTAGAATAAGCACCGGAGTGCTTAACGACGTGCTTATAGAGGTCATGGCTATTCAGCAGCCGCCAAGCGACAAAGGCCGCCAGCTTAGGATTTTTTATATTACCCAAGCTTCTGTTAAGCCGCCTACTTTTGTGCTTTTTGTAAACGACAGGCAGCTTATGCACTTTTCATACAGAAGGTATATAGAAAACCAGCTTAGAGAGGCTTTCGGCTTTGTTGGAACGCCTATACACTTTGTTGTCCGCGAAAGGAAAGAAAACAAATAATGTTCAGAATAGTTTGTGTTTTAATAGGTTACGCCATAGGCTGCTTTCAGTCGGCCTATTTTGTTGGAATGATTATGAGGGTTGACATAAGGAACTATGGCAGCGGCAATTTGGGTTCCACCAATGCCCTGCGGGTTCTTGGGAAAAAAGCGGGAGCGGCTACATTTATATGCGATGTGGCAAAGGGAATAATAGCTTTTGCCCTTTGTTATCATTTTTTCGGCGGGGTTACGGCTGGCATATACGCCTCTCTTGGTGTTATGCTGGGCCATGATTTTCCATTTTATCTTAAATTTAAAGGCGGAAAGGGTATTGCCTCGTCAATAGGCATGGACCTTTGCATTATGATTTTCATAAATCCGGTTATAACTATTGTATCATTTATATGCGGACTTATAGGTCTTTTAATAAAGGGTTATGTGTCAATGGGCTCCATAGCCCTTATAGCCGCTGTGCCAATTATGTGTTTTGTTACATCGGCTCCAAGGGAAGTATCATTTGTTACGCTTTTTATGGCGGTCTTGGCCATATATAAGCATAAAGCCAATATTTCAAGAATAATAAACGGAAACGAAAACGCTGTGTTCAGCAGAAAATAAACTTAGGAGGTTGCCATGAAAAACATATCTGTTATAGGTTCGGGCAGCTGGGGAACGGCCCTTGCCGTTATGCTTGATAAATACGGGCACAATGTAACATTGTGGTCAAGACGGGCAGAGGAGGCTGAAAGTATAGCCTTAAATCATGAAAATAAAGAATATCTTCCCGGAATTGAGGTAAAAGAGTCAATTAAGGTTACAACAAGCAAAAAGGAGGCCCTTGAAAAGGCTGACATAATTATAAATGCCGTACCGTCAAAATTTGTAAGAGAATGCCTTTCGGGCTTTGACTGGCTGTTTCGTGAAGGTCAAACAATAGTTAATGTGTCAAAGGGCCTTGAGGAAGGCAGTCTTTTAAGGCTTTCGGAGGTTATAAGCCAATGCGCGCCAAAATGTGATGTCTGCACTCTTGTTGGGCCAAGCCATGCCGAGGAGGTTGGAAGAGGAATTCCAACGGCCTGCGCCGTATCCTGCAAAAATATGGAAACGGCCAAAATGGTTCAAAGTGAGTTTATGAACGAAACATTCAGGCTTTACACAAACAGCGACATGATTGGAATGGAAATAGGCGCGGCTCTTAAAAACGTTATTGCCCTTGCGGCAGGAATGAGCGACGGCCTTGGCTTTGGGGACAACACAAAAGCCGCCCTTATGACAAGGGGCTTGGCTGAGATAAGCCGTCTTGGAGTTAAAATGGGCGGCAGGGCCGAAACATTTATAGGTCTTTCGGGCATGGGTGACCTTATTGTTACATGCACAAGCATGCACTCCCGCAACAGAAGGGCCGGCATTATGCTTGGAAAGGGCATGAGCCTTGAGGAAACCCTTAATAATGTTCATATGGTTGTGGAGGGAGTAAACACGGCTAAGGCGGCCTATGAGCTGTCGGTTAAATATGATGTTGACATGCCCATAACAAAATCCATAAATCAGGTGCTTTTTAACGGCAAAAATCCTAAAGAAGCGGTTGTTGAGCTTATGATGAGGGTTGGCAAGGATGAGGCATATTAATTTTATGAGGAAGTTTATTAAGCAGTGGTTTTATTTATTAACATTTAATTTAAAGTCGCTGCTTTTTACTGATTAATTAAAAAATATATATCTAAAGGGGTGGTTTAATTTGCCTAAAGTACTTTCCGAAATGATAGCCGACGACATATTGTCAATGATAACTGTTGAGAAGAAATATATGCCGGGTGACAAACTGCCCAACGAAAATGAACTGTCAAGGGAGCTTAACGTTAACAGGGCAACTTTAAGGGAAGCCATAAAAATACTTACAACAAACGATATACTTGAGATTAGAAGAGGAATAGGCACATTTGTTAAGGAAAACACAAACATAGAGGATTACGCAGGGGTATCGGCATTTAAAAGCCAGCATGTTGACATTAAAGACCTTTATGAAATGCGCATGCTTATAGAGCCGGAGGCCGCGTACTTTGCTACTATGAGGGCCACAGAGGCCGAAATGAACAATATATTGAAATATGGTGAAATAGTTGAAAAGAAAATAATCGACAATACTGACAGAACCCTTGAGGAACAGGAATTTCACAAGGCAATAGCCAAGGCCACCCACAATATGTATATGAATAAACTTATACCGGCTCTTTTGCAGGTTATTTACATTGCCGTAAAGGTTACTCAAAGCAACGAGGAGCTTAGGATAGAGACAATACGCGACCACAGGCTTGTTATGGATTTTATGAGCCAAAGGGACGCGGAGGGCGCCAGAACGGCTATGAGGCTCCATATGCTTCATGCCATAAGGCTTATGGAAAACAATGTAAAAAATATAAAGTAGCATATTAATTTTTTTAATTTTTTAGTTGTTGAACAACCTATTGACATTGAACAATATTGGCTATATAATTATATATGTGTTACCAATATTAAAATGCGTCAGCAGAATAATTTGCAAAGGAGAATGATACTATGAGAAAGATTACAGTGCCTGAAATCAGAGCCACCAAAACAAACGGAAGAAAAATTTGCCTTGTTACATGCTACGACTACACATCAGCTACAATAGTTGAAAAAAGCGATGTGGAAATGATACTTATTGGAGACTCAATGGGAATGACAATGCTTGGTTATGACGGTACTGTTGGCGTTACTCCAGACGATATCATTCATCATGGAAAGGCCGTTAGAAGAGGAGCTCCTACAACATTTATAATCGGCGATATGCCTTTTGGCTCCTATAACGAAACAGTTGAGCAGGGTGTTCACACCGCCAACCGTTTTATGATGGAAATTAACTGCGACGCTATTAAGCTTGAAGGCGGAAGGCGTTCTGCCGCTGTTGTTAAGGCTATTGTTGACGCTGGAATACCTGTTTGCGGACATATCGGTCTTACACCTCAAAGTTCAGCTAACATGGGCGGATTTAAGGTTCAGGGAAAGAGCATGGACGCCGCTAACGAACTTCTTGCAGACGCTAAAGCTATTGAGGAAGCAGGTGCTTTCATGATTATGGTTGAAGGCGTTCCTGTTTCAGTTTGCAAATATATCAGAGATAACATAAATATTCCTATAATCGGAATTGGAGCTGGAAAAGAGTGCGAGGCTCAGGCCCTTGTTATGCACGATATGCTTGGATATACAGATTTTGTTCCTAAATTTGCTAAAAAATACGCTAACCTTGGACCTCAGATGCTTGACGCTTTTAACGCTTACCATAAAGAAGTTACTGAGGGAACATTCCCTTCACCTGAGTATTCATACAACACAAAGGTAGAAGGCCTTGACGACTAATTTAACTGAGTTCATGTATTAATTATTTTCCCCATAAGCCGTCTTTCCTTAATTGGAAAGACGGTTTTTGCTTATTAAGAATTACTGTGAACGGCCGATTGATAGAACACAAAAGTTTGGGCCCTTATGCCTGATTATGGATTAAAAACTAACAATTTGTATGAAAGGTGTTTTTAGTTGAATTTTTTATTTATGAGATTTACTGTTTTAGCTGTTTCAAATTTCGGAACAAATGGCAAGCGGATTATTTTGGATTGTTATGGGATTTTTTAAATTGAAGTGATTTATAAATGTGCACAATGTTTAAAAAAGTATTTATTTTATAAATTTATTTATTTTTTGATTATATCGAAAACCTATAAAAGCCTGTTCAATTTAAGTTTGAACAGGGCTTTTATAGTGTATCTTTTTTATATAATAAAGTTGCAGGCTCGATTTTAAATGTTAGGGCATACAGGATTTACATGGCTCAAACCAAAGGCGCATTGCTTCTTCAATCGTTATTTCTGTCGCTTTCTTTCCATTTATATTTGTGATATTTTTAACCCGAAGAAGTAATATAAACAATATTTTAAGTTGTTTCTGAACTTTTGAAAGCTTGAGATATTTTACTTCGATAATGTATGTTATAGTTTTGAAAATTATTTTTATATATAATCAGCGCGGCGCAGGATACCGCGAATATTGAAACTGAAATTATAATAGCATATACAGTTTTTTTAAATTTTTTATGGTTTAAATTGGTATCATCGCATGAATTTATGTAGTCTTTGAAGGCGTTAAGTGAATTTATTTCTATATTTAATTTTTTAATGCTTCTTTCTTCCATAACTTCTGACGATATAGTTTTGCATACATTGTAGGTCAGGTTTATTTTTTTTTGATAATGTTAACAATACTCTTAATACATAAAGCGGTATTTATAATAAAGTTTTTAAAGTGTATATTAGGCAGGTTATATATAATCTGCGCTTTGTTATAGAAATGAAATAATTGATAAAAATAATTACGCCGCATATTTTTTATATACGGCGTAATTATTTTTAAAATTTGATTTTATTTTTTAATTTATAAAGTATTTATTAATTCCCGCAGAATTGTTATGGAAATTAATTATTATTTTTGAAAAAATGAACGGGTTATTTTTTTCTGTTTTTTCCGGAACGCTTTGGAAGAAATTTAAAGCTTCTTGTTTTTTTAGCCTTTTCTATGTTTACTTTTCTGCCTTTTATTTTTCTGTTTTTCATTCCGTCTATAATTTCTTTCGCATACTCAAATGGAACATCAACATAAGCGAAATCGTCATATATATCTATGGCTCCTATAAGCTGGCCTGGAACGCCTGTTTCTCCGGCAAAGGCGCCCACAATATCCTTGGCCTTGATTTTATTGTTTTTTCCGGCATTAACATAAAGCCTTACCATGTCTTTGCTTTTAGGCTCGGCGTTTCCATGAGGATTTTTAACGTTAAGGTCGTTTTCGGCCGAACTGTAATCGGAGGACATTTCTCCCATGTTTATTTTTATAAGCGCGGCCGCTATGTCTATCATCTCAGTTTCGTCGTCGAGCATGTTTTCGGCTATGGCGGCAAATTTCTCAAGATTTCCGTTTGATATAACCGATTTTACTTTATCAATAAAAACATCGGTTTTATTTTTCTCTATGTCGTCAAGTGTTGGCAAAAGCTGATGTTTAATTTTTGTTTTGGCGTAGGTCATAATATCCCTAAGCTTATATATTTCTTTTCCTACGCAGAATGTGAATGCCATTCCGCTTTTTCCGGCGCGGCCTGTTCTGCCTATGCGGTGAACGTAATACTCCTCATCTTGAGGTATATCATAATTGAATACAATGTCAACATCGTCAACGTCTATGCCTCTGGCGGCCACGTCGGTAGCTACAAGTATTTCTATGGCGCCGTTTCTGAATTTCTGCATAACCCTGTCACGCTGAGGCTGTTTAAGGTCGCCATGAAGGCCATCGGCAAAGTATCCGCGTCCAAGAAGCTGTTCTGTAACGTCGTCAACACGCTTTTTGGTGTTGCAGAACACTATCGCTAATTTAGGAGAGTATACGTCAATAAGACGGCAAAGGGCCTCCAATTTATATTTTTCCTTGACGTCAAAATAAACCTGCTCTATGTTTGGAACAGTAAGCTCTTTTCTTGATATTTTAACAAATTCCGGATTGTTTAAATATTTTTTTGACAGCTCAAGTATTTCCTGCGACATTGTGGCGGAAAACATAACTGTTTGCCTTTCTTCCGGAACCTTATTAAGTATAAGCTCTATGTCGTCTCTAAATCCCATGTCAAGCATTTCATCAGCCTCGTCAAGCACAACATACTTTACGGTGGCCATTTTAAGGGTATGCCTTCTCATATGGTCCATAACGCGGCCGGGAGTGCCTATAATGACCTGAGCGCCTTTTTTAAGGGCTTGTATTTGTCTGTCTATGGGCTGTCCGCCGTATATTGGAAGCACGCGTATATTATCTTTAAATTTCAGCAGTTTTCTGAATTCTTCACTTACCTGTATTGCCAGCTCTCTTGTAGGGCAAAGTATAAGGGCCTGAAGCTTTCTGTCATCGGAATCAATCATTTCAAGGCAGGGTATGCCGAAGGAGGCTGTTTTTCCCGTTCCCGTTTGGGATTGGCCTATAATATCGTGGCCTTCTTTTATAAGCGGTATGGCCTGCGACTGTATTGGCGAGGCTTCCTCGAAGCCCATATCTTTAACAGCTCTTATTATCCAGTCCGAAAGGCCAAGTTCCTCAAATTTTAAATTTTCCATTATTTCTTCCTTTCAAAAATCACTATTCTTTAAAAAGTCAAAAAATAATATAACAGCAAACAACATAAAATGCAAGGAATTTAAACGGTTATTGAACATACATTGTAAAAGAGCCGCGGCATAACAAAATGTGCACGCCGCGGTTTTCGCGTTTTTTCAAACTTTGTGTAAGAGGGTACATTTTATAATTATTTAATATTAATTTTTATTTATTTTGGTATAATTAAATTGCGGTGTGTAAAATTTTGTAATATAATGATTTAGTCGTTATAAATTTATAAGTTTTGGAGGTTTTATTGATGAGCATTATTCATGCGGCCATATTGGGTATTATTCAGGGACTTACAGAATTTCTTCCTGTAAGCAGCTCTGGTCATTTAACGCTGTTTCAAAAAATATTCGGATTGGAAGAAGTGACAATGTCATTTGACATTATACTTCATGTGGCCACACTTATAGCCGTTTTTATATGTTACAGAGAAGATATATGGCGTCTTGTGAAGAACCCTTTTCAAAAAACAACATATCTTCTTGTTGTGGCAACAATACCAACTGTAATAGCGGCTCTTCTTTTCAGTGATATTATAGACCAAACTTTCGGTACAGGAAATTATATAGGCATAAACTTTATGATTACGGCGGCTATATTGCTTTATGCTGACACAAGAAAGAAAGGCTTTAAAAAGATAAAAGACATGGCATATTCCGACGCCGTTGTAATAGGCGTAATGCAGGGAATTGCCATTTGTCCGGCCATATCAAGAAGCGGTATGACTATTTCGGGAGCTTTGGCCAGAAACCTTAACAGAAACTCTGCCGCAAGATTTTCGTTTCTGCTTTCTATACCGGCTATATTGGGAGCCATGACTTTAACATTAAAGGATATAGTTACAGGCGGAGACCCTGGACTTGCTGAAATAGGGGCTTTGCCTATAATAGTTGGATTTATATTCGCCGCTGTTTCGGGATTTCTTGCCATTAAGTTTATGATAGGCGTTGTTAATAGAGGAAAGCTTAAGTATTTTTCATTGTATGTGTTCATACTTGGAATTTTGCTTACCATAGACCAATTTGCTACTCACATAATTTACGCTTAATTTTAAGGCAAAAATAAAGCTGTTTTGATGCAGTAAAGATTGGCGTTCATAAATAGGCATGCGTTGTTAAAAAGGTTTTGCCGATTTGATTTAAATCGAAAATTTAAATTTATTAAGTTAAGCGGCGTAAAAGTTAAACATAAAATAAAAACCAAAAAGGTAATAAAGCGGCTGTGCATTTTAATTTTATTAAATACGGCTTGTTTTGCCGTTTAAACCGCCGTTTCGGTTTTTGCTTTTGAAAACACATATAATTTATTAAAAGTTATTGACATTAAAAAACTTGGTGGTAAAATATAGTGGTATATGTTAAATGGCTTTGATGGCGACTAAGTAAGCGCGGCATAAAATGCTTTAAGAGAGAAAACGCCTTGGGCTGTAAGCGTTTTTAAGCAAAGCTGTGACGAAATTCACGCCGGAGCCGGCTTTTTGAAGTTTAAGTAGGAAAGTCCGTTGTTGCGCGTTAAGCAAAGATACTTGATTGAGTATTTTTAAGAAGCCCGCTTTTGCGGGAATTTGGGTGGTACCGCGGAGATATGCCTTCGTCCCTTTTGTGGACGAGGGCTTTTTTTATACAAAGAGAGGAGAGTTAAAATGAGGGAACAGCTTAAAGAGATACAGAAAAAAGCCATAGAGGCTCTCGAACAGGCTAAACAGACAAAAGAACTTGATGAGATTAAAGTTAAATTTTTAGGCAAAAAGGGCGAGCTTACAGCCATATTGAAAGGAATGAAGGACCTTTCAAACGAGGAAAGACCGGTTATAGGCCAGCTTGCCAACGACGTTAGAAATGAGATTGAATCTAAAATTGAGCAGGTTAAAAAAGACTTCGCGGCAGCTGAGCTTAAACACAGGCTTGAGAATGAGAAAATTGATGTTACAATGCCTGGACACAAATGCTCCTGCGGCCACAGACACCCACTTGACAAAGTTATAGATGAAATATCAAACATATTTATTGGCATGGGATATGAAATAGCCGACGGCCCTGAGGTTGAAAGGGACTATTATAATTTTGAGGCCCTTAACATACCTAAAAATCACCCGGCCAGAGATGAGCAGGACACATTTTATATAAACAGCGAAATAGTTTTAAGAACGCAAACATCTCCCGTTCAGGTTAGAGTAATGGAAAAGGGCAAGCTTCCAGTTAAGGTTATATGCCCAGGAACAGTATACAGGTCTGACGAGGTTGACGCAACCCACTCGCCTATCTTCCACCAGCTTGAGGGACTTGTGGTTGACAAAAACATAACTATGGGAGACTTAAAAGGCGCCTTGGCGGTTTTTGCCAAAGAACTGTTTGGGGAAGATGTTAAAGTAAGATTCAGGCCGCACCATTTCCCATTTACAGAGCCCAGCGCTGAAATGGACGTTACATGCTTTGCCTGCGGCGGAAAGGGCTGCCGTGTTTGCAAAGGAGAAGGCTATATAGAGCTTCTTGGCTGCGGAATGGTTCACCCTAAGGTTCTTGAGATGAGCGGAATAGACCCGGAGGAATACAGCGGCTTTGCTTTTGGAATGGGCCTTGAGAGGGTTGCAATGCAAAGATACGGAATTACGGACTTAAGGCTTCTTTTTGAAAACGACGTTAAATTCCTTAAACAGTTTTAATTAGTGGGAGAGTGAGTATAAATGAATTTGTCAATGTCATGGTTAAAGGACTATGTTGATGTTGAGGCCGATATAAAGGATTATGTTGAGGATATTACATTAAGCGGCTCAAAGGTTGAGGGATATACCATTATAGCCGGCGATATTAAAAATGTTGTTGTTGGCAAAGTGCTCTCAATAGAAAAGCACCCTGACGCCGACAAGCTGGTTGTTACAAAAATAGACGTTGGAGACGGCGAGCCTTTGCAGATTGTAACCGGAGCTAAAAACCTTTATGTTGGAGCTTATGTTCCTGTGGCTTTAAGCGGCTCCACATTGGCCAACGGTGTTAAAATTAAAAAAGGCAAATTAAGGGGAGTTGAATCTAACGGCATGCTTTGCTCCGTTGAGGAGCTTGGCTGCGACAGGCATGATTTCCCTGAAGCTCCCGAAAACGGTATCTATATTTTCCCAAATGAGGAAAAGCTTGGAGCCGATGTTGTTGATGTTATGGACCTTAAGGACGAGGCTGTTGAGTTTGAGATTACATCAAACAGACCGGACTGCTTCAGCATAATTGGACTTGCCAGGGAAACGGCCGCGACATATAAAAAGGAGCTTAAATATCCTGAAATTAC
>CAJFUS010000007.1 GCA_904420235.1 Candidatus Neoanaerotignum tabaqchaliae | reverse complement strand
AAATATTAACATAATATTACTTTTATGCTTGAAAAGATAAATTTCTATAATTATACTTTGTAATATAAGAAAACATAAAACCTTAAAAGGAGTTAAAAATGGAAAACAACATACCTCTTGATTTATATAGAATATTCTGCGCCGTTGTGCGTGCCGGAAACATGTCCTCTGCCGCAAAGGAGCTTTTTATATCTCAGCCAGCCGTCAGCATGTCCATACGCCAGCTTGAGGAGCGTATGGGAGCACCTCTTTTAATAAGAACAGCCAAAGGCGTTCACACAACGCCGGAGGGCGGAATGCTGTTCGAGTATCTTGACCAAGCCCTTATGCTTATAGCTACCGCCGAAAACAAATTTATGGAAATGGTGAATCTTAAAACCGGCGAAATAAGAATAGGAGCCAGCGACACCGTAATACAAAATTTTCTTATGCCTTATTTAGAAAAATTCAACACCCAAAACCCTCATATAAATATAAAAGTAACAAACAAAACAACATATGAATCACTAAGACTTTTAAAAAGCGGAATAGTTGATTTATGCTTTATAAATCTTCCCATAGATGACGCCAGCGACCTTGAGATAACAAACTGTCTTGAAATTCAGGACTGCCTTATAGGCGGGGCCAAATTTAAAGACCTGTCCGAAAAAGGAATAGACATTAAAAATATAAACGACTATCCTCTTTTAATGCTCGAGGACTTAAGCAACTCAAGACGATACCTTGACTCTTACGCTCAAAAAAACGGAGTTGTTCTTAGACCAATAATAGAGTTGGCCAGCAGCGAATTGCTTGTTGATTTCGCAAAAATAAATCTTGGTCTCTCTTTTGTTATAAAAGATTTTGAGGGGCGCCGCATAGACAATAAAACTATATTTGAGATACCTGTAAACCCTCCCATACCGTCAAGAAGCGTGGGCCTTGTTAAGCTTAAAAACGTGCCCCTTTCACACGCGGCCATGGGCTTTGTAAGTATATTTGATTAAAGTCATTTTTTCACATATATTTTTATGATATTTTTTAGAAACATTTGGTAATTTTACGGCAGGCACATTAAAATATGCTATATTTCCTCAGTTGCCGATTAAAGTATAGTTATGACCAAGCTATTGATAAATACTGTTTTAATTATCATTTAAAATTAAAGACACTGTTGTAAATTTATTTTTCCATATTCTTATATCTAAACCCTTAAAAAAATATTTTTTCGGCAGTGCTAAATGTTTCTTAAACAATTAACAAAAAAAGATAGAAAAAAATCTTTTCTATCTTTTTTATTTATATAATTACTTTGCAATATTAATACTTCTCTCATCAATACCCATAACGTCTTCTGTATTTAAATAAAAATACCGCTGAAATAATAAATCCAAGAAATTCCGCCACTGGAACAGCAAGCCACACTCCGTCAACACCTATTATATTGGGCATTATAGCAAGGCAAACGGCTATAAAGGCAAATGTTCTTAAAAACGATATAATAGCAGACACCTTGCCGTTAGAAAATGCCGTAAACATAGCCGACGCGTATATGCTGAGTCCCGCAAAAATATAATTCATCGAAAATATAGGAAAACCGTGTATTGAAAGCTCATAGGCCTTCGAGCCCACAGGAGCAAATATGGCCGCTATATCATTCATTAAAGCAAGTGAAAAAACTATACTTAAAACAGAGCAACCTCCTATTATTGTTATACATATTTTAAATATCTTTTTAATCCTGTCCGTATTTCCCGCCCCGTGATTAAAGCTTATAACAGGAGCCACGCCTTCGGAAAAGCCAAGGAATATCGCAGTAAAAAGGAACTGGCTGTATAAAACTATTGTAATTGCTGCAACGCCATCCTCGCCTAAAAGATGCATCATAATGATGTTAAACATAAAGGCTATAATTCCAGCTGCTATATTCGTAACCATTTCCGATGAGCCATTAAAACAGCTATACCACAAAACCATTCCATTCCATTTTGGCTTAGTAAAGTGAAGCACAGACTTTTTAGATGAAAAAAACACAAGTCCAGTAACAGCCGGTATGCAGTATCCTATTGATGTGGCAATAGCCGCTCCCTTTATTCCCATATTAAAAGGCACTATAAAAATATAATCAAGAACTATGTTGGCTATTCCAGCCGATATTATGGCTGCCATGCCTACATGTGGTTTCCCCGATGCAACAAAAAAGCTTTGGAACATAAGCTGAAGCATAAGCGCCGGAAGCCCCACAAGTATAAACGTAAAATAGTCTACGCAATATTCCATAAGGGCATCGTTTGCCCCTAAAATAGTAACTATTCCATTCCTGAACACAAACCCCAAAATAGCTATAACAAATGAAAAAACTAAACCACATATAACTATTAAAGTAAAATTCTCTCTTGCCTCGTCATACTTTCCTTCACCCATTCTTGTGGCTATTATCGCGCTGCCTCCTGTTCCCAGCATTATACCCACGCCATATATAATAAAAACAAAAGGATAAACTATATTTATGGCTGAAAGGGCGTTTGTACCAACAAACTGAGACACAAAAATGCCGTCAACAGTTGTATATATTGATGTAAAAACCATCATTATTATTGTGGGTATAGAAAACCACAAAAGAGATAAAAAATTAAAGTCTTTTGATATACTGTTATTTTCCGTCATAATGCCACCTCTGAAAATATAAAAACGCAAAAAAATAAAGCGGCTCCAAAATGGAATACCGCTTTAATAGACCGCTAACAAACAAAATTACTCGTCACAGTCACAACTGTCATCTTCCCAAATCTCGTTAAAAGTGTTGCTAACCTTCTCAAAAACATCGTCATCTTCTATAAGAGAAAGCTCTATATCGTCGCCGTTCTCTTTATACTCATATATAAGCACGGTGTCGTCATTTTCAGGAAGAAGCGCGATATATTCCAAACCGTCAACCTCAAATACGCCTATAACCCCACATTCAAGTTCCGTATCGTCCTCAAGTGTAAGAGTCATTGTTTCCATAATATCATCGTCATGTTCATGGTCATTGCAGCCGCATCCGCATTTAACGTCATCGCTCATAAAAAATTTCCTCCTCCTAAAATTTTTATAAATGTAACCTACAAAATATAATATATCAAAGTTATATGCTTTTGTATATAGATAAATTAAATTATTTACTTTTTAGTAATTTTCAATCCGCAAACTCAATAAGTTTTCCAAAAGACATTTTCCCATGATTAATTTTTATATTAAGCGCCCTTTCGTATCTGTTAATCCACTTTTTGTCTACGGTGGTTATAATTGATACAACTGTTCCGCTTTTGCCGTTTCTTCCTGTTCTTCCCGCTCTATGCTGATAAAAAACTGCTTCCTCGGGAACATCAATATTAACAACGCAGTCTACACCTTCAAAATCAAGACCTCTCGCGCTTATATCAGAAGAAATAAGCAGATTTATATTTCCCCTTCTGAAATCTTCTATAACTTTTTTCCGCTCAAATTTTTTAGCCTCACCGTATATTCCTCCAACCTTAAGGCCATGATACCGAAGTTTTTCAACAAACTCGCCTATTGTCTGCTCGTCGTTTATAAACGCTATGGTTTTTTCCGGCTTAATTCCTGCAATTATTTTTCTTAACATAATTAATTTTTCACGCTTTTCGCATACAACATAAAAGTGTTTTATTCCGGAAGGCATTTCTTTTTCACCATTGGCTTTAACAGGAGCTTTCATAAGTGTTTTGGCCTCTTTCATGGCCTCTTTGCTTAAGGACGCCGATAATACAACTACCTGACGGCTGTCTTTAAGTGTAGTTTTTATAACCTCACGCACGCCATTAATATTATATTTGTCAAGCATTCTGTCTGCCTCGTCTATAACTATTGTTTTAACGGTATGGGCTTGTATTTTTCTCTTTTTAATAAGCTCAAGTATTCTTCCTGACGAGCCTATAACTATCTGCGGCTTTTCCCTAAGCTTTTCTATCTGTCTTGCTATGTTCGCCCCGCCTATTACAAGAACACTTTTTATACCAGAGCCAGAGTTTTTGCTAAGCAGTTCGGCCTGCCTATATACCTGAACTGCCAGCTCATGAGTTGGCGTAAGCACTATTGCCTGAGTGCTTCTTAAAGACACATCGGCCTTGATAAAAAGCGGTATAAGATAAGCCAATGTTTTTCCCGACCCTGTTTGCGAAACAGCCGCTACATCATCACCGTTAAGCATTTTAGGTATTACCTCTTCCTGAATTTTAGTTGGCAATGTTATATTCTGTTTTTTAAGTCCCTCGATAATTTCATTTGGAACATTTAAGTCCTGAAAATTCATTTTTTCACCTCTTTCTTAAACAGCTCAAAATCATTAAAAATGTCCCTTTATACACTTCTACTAAATCTCATAAACAGTTTATCCATTTTATAACATTAAACCATTCGTGTCAAATGTATACTTTCAATTATTTTTATCGCAGTATAAAAAAGTTGAAGCCTATTAACAATTTATGTTATTATATGTATAAAATTTTTGTTATTTTTTGGGAGGCAATTAAAATGAAATGTCCATTTTGCGGCAATGAAATGATAACGGGCGATGTTATATGCAAAATTGGCTCTGCCCCTACATTATATCCTAAAGACCCTGGAAGCTCGGAGCTGAAACATTTCTTTAAAATGTTTTTTGGCAGCAAAAGCTCTATAAAAGCTTCCGACCTTGACCAATGCTGGTATTGCGGCAGATGTAAAAAAATATTTGCCGTTTGGAATGAAAAATAATGTAAACAACCATATGTATCATTCTGTTAAAGGGCTATTTCTTTACTTCAAGACACCTACTTTTCTTTTTCTAAATACCTACAAAACTGGAATCCGACTTTTCGCTGTCTTTTTCCTCGAAATAAGAACATATCCCGTCATATATGGCCCAAGCGGCTCTAAGCTGATATTCCTCGTTGTTAAGACTTTTTTCCTCCTGAGGGTTAGATAAAAAACCGCACTCTATTATAACTGATGGTATTTCTGTATGTTTAAGTATGTAATAGCTGGAATTTTCTTTGGCCACTCTTTGGTTTTTCTCATCAAGTATATCTGTAAGACTTTTTTGCACATACTGGGCCAAAAGTTTGCCCTCTTCCGATTTGCTGAAATAAAATACCTGCGCACCTTTAGCGTTTTTATTGGAAAATGAGTTTTGATGTATGCTTACCATTATGTCGGCCCCGCTGTTCATTACGGCTTCTATACGTTTTTTCATGTCCTCCGATTTGCTTTCACCAAGGGCTTCGTCCTCATCTCTTGTTACATAAACCTCAGCGCCGCCCTGCTCAAGAAACATTTTAAGTTTGTCGGCTATTGAAAGATTTATTTCTTTCTCATTGAGGCCGCTTGAGCCGGTTTTTCCCGGGTCCCATGGCCCATGTTTACTAGACCCGTTATTAAAAATTCCAAAATATATTTATATATGTATCGCCCTCAGCGGTTCTACAAATCTCTATTTTTTCTATAAAAAGCCCAACTGCATGGCTTATATTATTCTCAATAAACTCTAAAACCTCGCCTTTTGTTTTCAAGCAATCTGTTTGTTTTAATTTATAAAACTGAAGCTTCTTTCTGCACTCATCTATCTTTTGGCCAAGTCTTTCAGATGTTTCATTAAATACATTTT
>CAJFUS010000006.1 GCA_904420235.1 Candidatus Neoanaerotignum tabaqchaliae | reverse complement strand
TTATAAATTAAAACTAAAAAAATTATCATAGTCTGATTTGGCCGAGGCTCCGTTTGTTTGAATTTTAAGTGGCTGAATTGGCCTTGAGCGCTTGGGAGGCATAACTATACTTATAGTTGGTTTGCCGCAAGTTATTTGTTATATTAGTGAAATTTTTAATATTGAAATAGTGTTTTTGCCGCTTGTTGTTTTAACAGGCGGCTTTTTATTCGGTTTTATGTTTGCGGCCCGCAGAACCGATGTTTAAGCGGGAGAGCGGTTTAAAATTGGATAAATGAAATTTAATGCCGAAGCAGGAAAGAAAGCCGGAGCATGGGGCGGAAAGTTTGAATAAACTATGCTTTTCAGTTCAGTTATAAGTTTTAGGTATATACTGAAAAACTTATTGATACTACTTGTTTTTTAAAAGAAAGACTATAATACAGTTAACGCTTAAGGGATTAAAAATAAGCGTTTTGCTAAACAAAAAGCATAACCAACAAAGCGGGTTAGAATGTTGAAAGTGTGGAACCTGCTTATAAAGCCGGCTGTTAATTAAGGCTGAACCGGTTTTAAAGAACGTTTGTTATGGCTAAATTTGATAGTCTTTTAAAAATCATATTTTACTTTTTGGCCTTTGCATAGCATATACCTTAAACTTATAACCTAAACGCGCCGAATGTTGAAAATCACTTTCGGCTTGCGGAAGGACTTTTGAAAGCCGTACATTTCAGCTTCGGGTGTTGAAATTAAAAAAATTATCAGCTTTGCATGTCCGGCAGGGACATAATGTTTTGATTTCCGGCGGGGAGGTTTTATTTTAGATATAACTTTTGAAATGGCCGAATTGGTTTAAATATGACAATGAGAGGAGAGTAATCAATGAGCAGTAAAAGAAAATTAAAAAGACTTACGGCCGCGGCCATTATGGGTGCGATGGTTTTTGGAGCTTATCCGGCGTCGGCGGCTGAAAACAGCGGCGCGCCGTTTACAGACGTTGACCCAGACGCTTGGTACGCGGAGGCTGTGGAATATGTAAGCGGCAGCGGCATTATGAGCGGAACGGGAGCTTCACGTTTCAGTCCTGACCAAACCGTAAGCAGAGGAATGCTGGCTTCTGTGCTTTACCGCATGGCCGGAAGTCCGCAAACGGAAGGCGCGGCATTTAACGATATACCGGAGGGAAGCTATTATGAACAGGCCGCCGCTTGGGCCAACGAGAACGGTGTTATGAGCGGCTATGGAAACGGCGCGTTCAGGGGCGGAGAGCCTGTTACAAGGGAACAGTTGGTGTCGGTTTTGTGGCGTTACTATGGAAGCCCTGAAAGCGAAAACGACGCCGAATTCAGCGATGAAAGTGACATTTCAAACTACGCTGTGGATGCCGTAAACTGGGCAGTTTCACAGGGCATTATAAGCGGCGTTGGAAACAACAGGTTTAATCCAAAAGGAACGGCTACAAGAGCGCAGACAGCCTATGTTTTGCAAAATTTCGCCAATATTAGCGGAAACAGCGCGGCGCCTTCCGAGACCGAGAGCGACGGAATTGTTCAAACAACAGCCGGACTTATTCAGGGCACAAATCAAAACGGAATATACCGCTACTTGGGAGTGCCATATGCCGAGGCCACTGAGCGTTTTGTTCAAGCCGGTCCTGTGGAGCCATGGGAGGGCGTAAGAATGGCCGATACATACGGACCTATATCGCCTCAAGGAGTAATTTCCGGCCTTGACGGCGAAAGCGACCAAACGGGAACCGACAATAACTGTCAAAACCTGAATATATGGACTCCGGGAGTTAATGACGGAGAAAAACGTCCGGTTATGGTATGGCTTCATGGCGGCGGATTTTCAACTGGCTCCGGCAACGAGGCGGGATATGACGGTGAGAACCTGAGCCGCGACGGAGACGTGGTTGTTGTATCGGTAAACCACAGGCTTAATGTGTTTGGACATTTAGACCTTTCGGCCTATGGCGATAAATATAAATATTCCGAAAATGTGGGAATAACAGATATTGTGGCGGCTTTAGAGTGGATAAGGGACAACATTGAGGCATTCGGCGGAGACCCCGACAACGTTACGGTATTCGGACAATCCGGCGGCGGAGCCAAGGTTTTGGCCTTAATGACGTCGCCTTATGCCGAGGGACTTTTTGACAAGGGAATAGTTCAAAGCGGCGCAACAGAAACAATGGGCGTTTCATTTAACACCAAAGAGGCCAGCCAGCGTCTTGCGGAAAACATACTTGATATACTTGGCATAACGGCCGATAATATAGAAGATATTCAAAGCGTTCCAGCAGACCAGCTTCAGGAGGCAGCCACAGAGGCACTTCAAATTACCGGTGAGGAGCTTCAAATTCCTGCCGCTCTTGGAGGAACATACTCTATGGACTGGGAGCCTGTTGTTGACGGAGACTTTCTTCCTACAAACCCCATAACCGACGAGTCCTTTGCCGAGGCCGGAAGGGATATTCCTTTGCTTATTGGAAGCAATCTTAACGAATGGTCGGGCATTCTGCCTTCTCCTGTAACTGTGGAGCCTTCCCAGGAGCTTGACGAGGCCATAGCGGCGGCCTATCCTAACGAGGATGGTCTTACGGTTGACCAAATTGACAGCACAATAATAAGACTGCCTATATTGAAAATAATGACTCATAAGGCCGACCAGAACGGCGCGCCTGTTTACGCCTATATGTTTACATACGGCCACTCATACCATGGGGCTGAGATACTTTATGTGTTTGACAACTTAACAAACGCCACAGAGCAGGAAAAAGAGCTTGCCCATAATATAAGTCAGGCTTGGATAAACTTTGCCAAAACAGGAGTGCCATCGTCCGACGGTCTGCCGGCATGGGAGCCTTATACCCGCGAAAACGGCGCCACAATGATACTTGACACCGAAAGTGAAATGGCATATCATCATGACCAGCAGTTAATGGAGATACTGGCTCCGGACTATGAGTATTAATTAAAGGCGGCGGAGCTTAGTTATAAAAATAATAGTTAAAAGAGGTTATATTATGGGAAAAAATGTTCTTATTTTATCGGCAAGCCCAAGAAAGGGCGGAAACTCAGACATTCTTTGCGACGAATTTAAAAAGGGAGCCGAAAAGAGCGGAAACAGCGTTGAAAAAATATTCCTTAGAGATAAAAAAATAAGCCCTTGCGTGGCCTGTTATTATTGCAAAGACCATGAGGGCAAATGCGCCATAAACGACGATATGGCATATATTATTGATAGAATAATGAAAAGCGATGTAATTGTTATGGCAAGCCCCGTTTATTTTTACTCTGTAAACGCCCAGATAAAGGCTCTTATTGACAGGTGTGTCGCCAAGTGGCTTGATATAAAGAACAAAGAGTTTTACTATATTATGACGGCGGCGGAAGACAGCCAAAGGGCCATGGACTGCGCTTTGGAGTGCTTCAGAGGCTTTGCCAAGTGCCTTGAGGGTTCTGTGGAAAAAGGCGTTATTTTTGGCACGGGGGTTTACACAATGGGCGAGATAAAATCAACGGCATTTATGAAAGAGGCCTTTGAAATGGGACTGAATGTGTGATTTGACTTTAAACCACTAACAGAGCTTTTGCTTAATTTCACTTAAAATTTCATTATAATCTTCCTAAAAAAGACGGGTTTTAATTATTTTTAAACCCGTCTTTTTCACGCTTTTTAGGAGTTTTGAAAATACTGGGGCGGGATTTTTAGGAGCCCCAAAATATATGTTTTGCCTTTTCGCTGGTCCGGAACTTGAAGTTAAAAAATATGTTTTTTAATTTAATATCTCCAGCGTAGCCTTTTGAAAATTAAAATACGTCGGCGTTTTCATCTATTCCTCAAAATGCCATTAATTTAAAAAATTTATTTTAGATTTTTTTGCTGAATAATCCATGGCGATTGCAGTACCAAAAGAGAATTCCATGGCCGCGGTTTAAAAATCTGGCTTCGGGGCTGCCTTCCGGATATAGCTTTACAATTTCAAAACGGTTGTATGTGCAGTATGCTATAAACGAAATGTAGTGGTCTTTGGTCATAGTATGGCCGGAAGATATAAAATATTCATTCTCAACTGTTTCGCAGTTCATTTGATGCTGGCTGTCCGCCTCGTCGGCCTCTAAGGGCGGCAAAGTTATGCCGCAGCATGAAATCATAGCGTTTCCCATGGAGTGGAAAATATTGCCGCATATAGGGCAAACATACAGTTTAGACCGCATAATGTTTGCCGAACGGTTTTGATTGTTTATTAGCTGGCCCGAAAGCAGCTCTGGAACGGATACCCTGAGAGCAGCCGCCAAAGGCTCTATTAATGAAATGTCGGGCAGCCCTCGGCCGGTTTCCCATTTTGAAACGGCCTTGTCGCTTACGCTTAATTTTTCCGCCAGCTACGACTGAGTTATGTTTTGTTTTTCCCTGAGGGATTTTATTGTTGAACCTGTTATATAATTATTCATTTTTATTTCACTCTCCTTTTGGGTATAGAATACCATTGGCCGTCCAGTGAGGCAACCTACTAAGGGTAGAGACATTCCGCTTAAACTTACTTCCAAATGAAAACAGCTTTTATAGGGCTGGCATATTTAGTTTAACCAAAAAGTTAATAGGCCGCTGTTTATTTGAACGGCGGGAACCGTTTAGTTAAATGGAGGTCAGCTTTAATCAAATGGATTTACAGCGGTGAAGTATGTGGATATAAAAATTTACTATTCCACAAGTTAAATTAAAAGCCTGTGATAAGTAAGAGGCAGTTTGCAAATATGTATTTTAAAAACAGCACGTAAACGGGATTTTAAGTAAAGACAAAGAAGCGTTATAAATTGGCGGATAATTTTTAGCCGGCAAGCTTTAACCCAAGGCTTTAAGCAGAACAACTTAAGGATACTTCTGTTTTGAGCCCGTTGGAGTTACTATTTATTTATAAAATATAAATGAAAAACAAATACTTAAAACTTTAGCCGACAAAGGGGCCGCGTTTGTAAATCTCAAGCGGTTTAGAGCCGATTTCGGAAACGCGGCGGGCACCGTCGGTTATGAATCCAAAAGCCTGTTGGCCAACAGTTTCGCATATAAAAAGTCAATATCAAAGAAAGTTGGCGGCCGGCGAAAAGAAAAACGGTATTTAACCGATTTATATTGTTTTTATTAAGGAGGAATGAAAAAATGAAGAGCAAAAATTTAGTTTTTACACTTGCAATAGCGGGCGTTTTATCATTTTCAAGTCTTTCGGGCTGCGCTACGCAAAACGGAGGTTCCGCAAGTGCCGCGGCCAGTTCCGAAACCTCAAGCGCATCATCGGCTTCCAGTTCGGAAACCGCAAGCGCCGAGGCCGAAACAGTAAGTGACGGCAGCCTTGATATACCCTTAAACCGTAAAAACCATAATGACAGTTTGGCCGGCATATTATTTTTAAATACTTTAAGCATTGGTTATTCGGCCATATAAATTTGCATCTGTCTTGGGCCGTTGTTATTTCAGCATGAATAAATTTTGATATAAAGGTTAAAATATATGTGGAAAATCGGCCTTGTTTTAAGAAGCCGGTTTTAAATACGCCGCAGACGCGGTTTGCTGGCGGCAAATTCGCGGGCGGTATTTAATATCTTTGTTTTCTCCCAATTTTAAAAGGCCCTTGTTTGATATTATGTATCATTCAAGGGTCCTTTTATTATATTTCGGAAAATGACATGTTTTTATGCGCGGCTTAGTAATATTTAAGTTTGTCGCTGAGTTTTATTTTTTCTATGTCCCCATTTTCGGCGTAGGTATGGCCCTTAAAGGCTATATTGGTGTTGTCGAACTGAGGCATTGCTTTTTTGTCTCCAAATGTTTCTTTTGTGCATTCTATAAATTTTTTAAGTGTTTGATTTATGTATTTGTTCTTTTTGTAAACAACGTTAAGAGGCCACACAAGCTCCGGCGTGTCTACGGAAAAAAGCCTGAGCCTTTCGGGGTTTGCCACATGCTTTGTATAGGCCTCGGGAACAAGAGTGAAATAAACTGGGTTTGAGGCCACAAGATTTATGGCGGTTTTTGTAATTGAGGGCGAACGTCTTTTGGCGAAACGAATAGCAGGAATTTTTTTATGTTATTTAAGAAATTTCTGGTTTATAAAACTCCTTTTTCCTTAAGGCTTTTAAGCTCATCGGCGCTTAGACCCATGCGTCCGCAGTATATTTCCTCGTTGTCGGCTCCGAGAGGTTTGCCGAGGGAGCATATCCGGCAGGGAGTGCCTGAAAAAACAGGGTGTATGGCCGGAACAGAAATTTTGTCAAAAAGCGGGTGGGCCATGGACTGAATTGACTGTCTGGCTACGTATTGAGGGTCTTTAACCATGTCGTCAATCTCATACACGGGGCTGGCGGGAACTCCGGCGCCGCGGCTTTTGACGTTGCCGACAGTTATAATATAAACATGATGGAATAAAAATAATTCTTTATGTCTCCGGCTGTAATTAAGCGGCCGGAGATATTTTTTGAGTATACGGTAATTGCGCCAAAGGCAAATATGATGTAATATAAGACTTGAAAATTAAAATAGGGCAAACAGGCGAAAAAAGCGCTGCGCTGCGGTTTAGGACTTTGTTTTAATGGTAAAAATCGCTTTATGAAACGCTTTTGCCGATATTGACCGAAAACGCGGGAAAACTTAAACGTCTGTACCGATGTGAGCCTGTTTTTAACAGTTCAGGGTTATTAAAAAAGCCTTATTTTATTGGCTGAAAAGTAAGTTTGATTTTTGAATTATTTTTAAATTTTCGGGAACGGGCCCACATTCGGCCGGCACCGCCTTTTATATCAAAAATGACAAGCGGCGGTTTAAAGCGACGGTCCTGTTTTCGGTTTTAATGCGTTTTAAAGAAAAAGGGGGAAATTAAATGAAAAAAACAATAGCGGCTTTGCTTGTGTCAGTTATGACTATATGTACATTACCGTCCGTTCCGGCTTTAGCCCAAGAGAATTACATAACAAGGGGAGAGGCCGTTGAAATGTTGCTTAAGGCCGCCGACGACTATAACCCTGACGTGTCTGAGGAGGATATTATTAAGGGATACGGCAGGGGAGAGCTTAACAAAGAAAATCCTGTTACAAAGGCCGAAGCCCTTATTATGCTTAACAGGGCATTCGGCGGATTTCCGGAGCTTAAGGGGAACAATCTTAGAATAGCCCTTCCCAAAGAGGATTTCAGTGATATTCCAAGCTGGGCCGAGGGCGAATTGGAACCGGTTTTTGACGCCGGAATTGTGTCGGGAACGGCGCAGGGAGTGTTTTCGCCTGGTGAGAAGGTTACCGAGGAGGAAATGGAGAGGTTTATAAACCGGGTGTTCGCAATTTACGGTTCCAACGAGAGGGACAGCTTTTACGCCTCCATAAACAAAGAGGAGCTGGATAACCTTGAAATTTCAGAGGGAGAAACGTCAGCGGGAACGATAAACGAGATATATAACAATACTCAGGACCAAATTGAGGAAATAATAAAAGAGGCCGTTTCATCTCAGGCGCAGCCAGACACGGCTCAAGGTAAAATAAAAGTTTTGTATAACAACTATATGAACATGGAGGCCCGAAACGAGGCGGGCTTTACGCCTATTGCCGACGATATTGAGGCAGTTGACAATATTAAGAGCCTTTCGGAATTGGACGACATTATGCTTATGGATGGAGCGTATTCGGCTCTTTCTTTTGTGGCCGGCTTTGATTTGACAATCGACTCAATGGACAGCGGAAAATATCAAACGGTATTTATGCCGGCTTCGGCCTCTTTGGCGCAGCAGGTTTATGAAGGCGAGGCCGAAATACAAAAAGACGCCTATATAAAATATATAGAGGCTTTGCTTGTACTTTGCGGCGAAAATGAGGAAGAGGCCCAAAGAGACGCGGAAAATATGTTTGAGTTTGAGAAACAGCTTTCCGACGCTTCTTTAAGCCTTGCGGAACAGTATGACTTGGAAAAAACATACAATGTATATACGCTGGACCAGCTTCAGGATATATTTTCGTCTGTTGATTTAAAGGCAGAGTTTGAGAGAGCCGGATTTAAGGACAGCGAGGAAATTCTTGTTTCGGACGAGGGCAATATGCTTAAGGCCGCACAGCTTATTAATGATGGAGATATTGACGATGTTAAAAACTATATTAAAGTGTCTCTTATTTCAAGCTGCGCAGGATTTTTGAGCGAGGACTTTAGAAACGCCGGCATAACATATAATCAGGAAGCCTATGGAATAGAGGGTTCTGTTCCTCTGGAGGAAGCCGCTATATCGGCCGTTGACAGCTATCTTTCGGACTATATAGGTCAAATATACGCCCAAAAATACTGCTCCGACGAGATTGTATCGGACGTTACCGAAATGGTGTATGACATAATAGACGTGTATGAGGAAAGAATTTCAAATTTAACTTGGATGAGCGACGCCACAAAAGAAAAGGCATTGCTTAAGCTTACAAATTTGCGTATTAATGTGGGAGCGCCGGACTATGAAAATGCGGAGTTCCCTTTGGACGGCGTTGAGCTTAGAAGCGTTGAGGAGGGCGGCAGCTATTTTGAAAACGCCATGGAAATGTTGAAGGCCTATCAAAGCTATAACGCTGCCCTTTCATACGAGGCCGTTGACAGGGAGCAGTGGATTACGACTCCACAAACGGTTAACGCCTTTTATATGCCCAGCTTCAATTCCATAAATCTGCCCGTAGCTTTCCTTCAAGCGCCGGTATATGATAAAAACGCATCTTATGAGGAAAATTTGGGCGGCTTAGGCTTTGTTATAGGCCACGAGATTACTCACGCCTTCGACTCAAGCGGCGCCCAGTATGACGAAAAAGGAAACGCCGCCGATTGGTGGACAGCCGAGGACAAGGCGGCCTTCAACGGCTTATGCGACGATGTTGTGGAGTTTTTTGACGGACAGGAAATAGCGCCGGAAATATATAATGACGGAGAGCTTACACTTGGCGAGAATATAGCCGATTTGGGCGCCCTCGCCTGCGTTGTGGAGCTGGGAGGAAAAACTCCGAACTTTGACTTTAAAAAGATGTTTGAAAATTACGCCCTTTTGTGGCTTTCCACAAGCACCAGAGAAGTTTTGCAGACTATGGCTTATGTAGACGAGCACAGCGCCGACAAAGTTAGGGTTGACAGGGTGCTTCAAAGCTGTGATAAGTTTTATGAGGTATATTCAATAGGCCCCGACGACGGAATGTATGTGCCGCCGCAGGAAAGGGTTGGAATATGGTGATTTAGGCAGCCTTACAAAATTATTTTAAATTAGGGCGCGGAGGAGGTTGCCAAGCGGAAATTTTACGGAAGCCGAAAAAGTTTATATATAGTTTATATATGTTAAGGGCACCGGTGATATAATAAAAGTTAAAGGCGGTGTGCGGCATGACTATTAAAAGGCGTCTGTTTTGGTCGAACATACTTATGATTGTGTCTCCCGCCCTTTCGGCGCTGTTAATCGGACTTTTGTGCATGGCCTTTATATGGCTGTCATTTGTTAACAGGGTAGGCTTCGGCTTCAGGGATTTAGAGGATTTTGAGCTTGCCTGCTTCGCCGTTACGGAGGCGGTGGAGAAGGGCATAGAAGAGAATTCGGATTTTTCCTTAATAGAGCCGGTGCTTAGGGGCAGCGGAATGTCCATAACCATAGAAAAAGGGGAAAAAACCGTTTTCTCATACGGCAGTTTTGAGGAGACGGACGGCGACCTTAAAACCGCCGCCGAAGCCTTGGACGGGAACGCCACAATAACAAAAAACGGCCGCGGGTTATATATTCACCAAGAAGAAATAGACGGTAATTTGTATACCATAAGCCTGTTTGGAAGAAGCGGCGTAGCGGAGAGATATTTTGACATTAAGCTGGCGGTTGCGCTGTCGGGAGCCGCCATTATAATAGCCATTTTGGCCTCTATTTTAGTTGCCAACAGGTTTTTAACAAAATTTGTGTTCAAAAAAATAGAAGAGCCGCTGGACATACTTATAAAAGGAGTCCGCGAGATTGGCGGCGGAAATTTGGATTACCGCATAGAATATAACCGGAACGACGAGTTTAAGGCGGTTTGCGGAGATTTTAACGAAATGGCCGTGCATCTTAAGGCATCCGTTATGGAGACGCAGCGGCAGGAGAAAAGCCGCAGAGAACTGATTGCCGGAATATCCCACGACATACGCTCGCCATTGTGCTGGGCACACTGGGCGTGCTTTTTTAAAGCTGTTTATAAAAAATTGTTTTTGAATTTATATTTTATTTATATTTTTAAATTAAAAGCGGCTTATAAGACTACTGATATGGCATAATAATATTAATAAAAACAGTCTTTAAAGGAAACACCTTTAAAAGGAATTTGCCATTCGGCTTGATATATTAATTCGGCGGAAGAACGCTGGGGAACGCCTCGGCGTTGCCGCTTAACAAAATAAATTTTTGGAGGAATTTTATAATGCGAAAAGAGAACCATTTTAACCCTGTAAGGTTTGTTCAAAGGCTTCTTCAGGGAATGCTTATCGGCGTGGGAGCCGTTTTGCCGGGAATATCGGGGGGCGTACTTTGCGTTGTGTTCGGCATTTACAGGCCGGTGATGGAGCTTATATCAAACCCCATTAAAAATTTTGGAACACATGTGCCTAAGCTGTTTCCGGTTATTTTGGGCGGGGCCATAGGCTTTTTGGGCATAGCCAACATGCTGTCATTTTTTCTTGAAAAGTATCCGGACCCGTCGGTTTGCCTTTTTTTGGGTCTTATTACGGGAATGATGCCTTCGCTGTTTAAAGAGGCCGGCGAAAAGGGCAGAAGCGCCGGCTCATA
>CAJFUS010000005.1 GCA_904420235.1 Candidatus Neoanaerotignum tabaqchaliae | reverse complement strand
GAGCAGGAAGACTTCGACAGAATGAAGCCATACTTCGACATACTTGGAAAATCCGCAGTTCTTATAGGACCTACTGGAAGCGGCTCCATAACAAAACTTGTTAATCAGGCTATTGTTAATCTTAACATAGCAACCGTAAGTGAGGCCTTTGTTCTTGCTGCCAAAGCTGGAGCCGACCCTGAAAAGGTATATCAGGCAATATGCGGCGGCCTTGCCGGAAGCCAAGTTATGCACGACAAAATACCTATGATTATTAACCGCAACTTTAAGCCGGGCGGAAAAATCTCCATAAATCACAAAGACATTAAAAACGTTCTTGCAACTGCTCACGAACTTGACGTGCCAATGCCTCTTACTGCTCAGCTTTTTGAAATTCAGCAGGCCATAAAGGTTGCCGGAGGAATGAACGACGACCACTGCGGATATGTTAAATATTTCGAGAGACTTGCCGGCGTAGAAGTAAGGAAAAAAGACTGATAATTTTTAAATAAGGAGATTTTTAATTATGTCAGAAATAAAACCGTTGAATATAGACGTTATATCTAAGGTAAAGCCCATAGATGAGGCTAAGGTTGACCAATTGCTTAAAGAGGAGCTTTCAAAGCTTAATAAAAAAGTTATAGCTCTTGATGACGACCCTACGGGAGTTCAAACAGTCAACAATGTATCAGTATACACCGACTGGGCTGTGCCAACACTGGAACAGGGCTTTAACGAGGACAAGGGCATTTTCTTTGTTCTTACAAACTCAAGGGGTCTTACGGTTGAGCAGACAACAAAGGCTCATCACCAAATAGCCGAGAACATTGTTGCCGCATCAAAAAACACAGGAAAAGACTTTATAATAATAAGCCGCAGCGACTCAACGTTAAGAGGCCATTATCCTCTTGAAACAAGCATTCTAAGAGCCGACATTGAAAAGCTTACAGGCAAAAAAATCGACGGAGAAATAATCCTTCCTTTCTTTAAGGAAGGCGGAAGATATACCATAGGCAACGTTCACTATGTTAAAGAAGGCGACCAGCTTACGCCTGCCGGAATGACAGAGTTTGCCAAGGACAAGTCCTTCGGATACAAATCCTCAAATATATGCGACTATGTTGAGGAAAAAACAAAAGGCCAATTTAAAGGCTGCGATGTAACCTGCATCGCTCTTGAGGACATAAGAGACCTTAACATTGAAAAAATAGTTGACCAGCTTATGGCTGTTAAAGATTTCAACAAAGTTATGGTAAACGCCGTTGACTATGTTGACGTTAAAATTTTTGCCATAGCTTTCTGCCGCGCCGTAGCCGCCGGAAAAGAGTTTATGTTCAGAAGCGCCGCAGCCATAACAAAGGTTCTTGGCGGAGTTCCAGACAAAGCCCTTCTTACAAGGGAAGAGCTTGTAGCTGACGGAAACACAAACGGCGGAATAGTGCTTATAGGTTCTCATGTTAAAAAGACAACTATGCAGTTTGAAGAGCTTAAAAACGCCAAAAAGCCTCTTAAATTTATAGAGTTCCACGCTGCCAGAGTTCTTGAGGAAGGCGGACTTGACGACGAAGCCGAGAAGGTAACTGCTGAGGCCGAAAAATACATATCTCAAGGCCAGTCGGTTGTTGTTTACACAAGCCGCGAGCTTGTAAAGCTTGACACCGATGACAAAGACAAAATTCTTGAAGCTTCTGTCGCTATATCAAACGCCGTTGTAAAGGTTATAGGCGACCTTAAGGTTAAACCTTCATTTATAGTCGCTAAAGGCGGAATAACATCAAGTGATGTTGGCACAAAAGCCCTTAGAGTTAAAAAAGCCACAGTTATGGGCCAAATTAAGCCGGGCATACCTGTTTGGCTTACAGGCGAGGAAAGTAAATTCCCTAATATGCCTTATGTAATATTCCCTGGAAACGTTGGCGAGGTAACAACCCTTCGTGAAGCAGTAGAAGTGTTAATGGGCTGATAATCAAACAGAGACAAATAAAAAATTAAAGCCGCCTTAAAGGCGGCTTTTTAATATTAATTTTTTTATACATCTAAATCCTCAAGATAGCCTTCGCTGTCAAATTTAAGGTCGTATGGCTCAGATATAATCTCAACATCGTCCCTGTCCTTAATATCCGGTATAAGGGATTCCGAAATCTCAATTTCCCCAAGTGTAAGGGTATCTCTTATCCTGGCAACCCTTGCCTTTGAATAGTCAATTTTTGTGCATGTTCTTATAGCCAATCTTAAGGCCTCAAAATCGTTGTTTTGATAAACTGGTATCTTTCCTCCATCTATCATTGTGTTTGTTGAAAGATTAATCCAAGTACTTTCCCAGTCGCAGCTGTTAAGGCATCTTCTTGTTGTGATATCCGCAAGACCAAGTCCGCAGGCATTATGATGGCTCTGCTCTGTAAGACCTCTTATGAAAAGCTTCTTGCAGTGGAAATCGTCTTCAAATCCAGGCATAAAGCCTCTTCCCGTAACGTTAGGGTCGGCTCCCTCTCCGCTTATATTTTTTCCTATACGGTCTATAACAAGAACGTCAATGTTGTCAAATTTTAACTTAGGAAGCCTTCTTTTGGCTATCATAAGCATTTTGTGGTCGCCTTCCGGTATCTCGTCCTTTGTAAAGGCCATAATTTCAGAAATCTCATCATAGGCGTTCTGAACCACTCCAATACCCATTACAACGTTCATTTTGCTTAAAAATTCTTTTGCCACAATAGGTATTCTCTCGCCAAATGTATCAAATCCCTGTTTGTGGAACCATGAACAGCCTACATGCTTGGCTATTCCTATGGCTATCATCTTGCATATTCCGCTTTCGTTGTATCCCTTAAAGTCGGTATGAGGCTTAACTTTGTTAAAAAGTATAATGCCGTCAGCCTCTGCGGCATATTTATCACAGTAAATAGGTGTTTTTACGGCATCGTCCATTTGTCCTATAAGTTTAACCTCCATAGTGGCCTTAATAGGCACTCCCATGGCTTCCTCTGTAATTCCATAGCCGTTTATAACCTCAAGATTTCCCTCAACAGTTCCGCCGCCATGGCTTCCCATTGCCGGTATTATAAAAGGCTCCGCGCCCCATTCTTTAAGCTTGTCGCAAAGAGTGCGTATCATAAGTGGAAGATGCGGTATGCCTCTGCTGCCAACAGTTATGGCTATTGATTTTCCCTTAAGGGCACTTCTGTCTATTTTGATATTTTCAAGCTCATTAATAAGATGTCCCTTTATATCGTCTATTTTATCGCTCTCATACTTCTGCCTTATCCTAACCATTTTAGGCATAGGCACATCTTCTATACCCTGAACAGGAAAATGTATTTCAGGAAACTCAACAAACTTCATTTTACCTCTCCTCCTTGAAAAGTTAAAAATTTACCACCAAACACTATATAGCGTAATTTTATAACAAAACCTTTATGCTGTCTATATCAATAATACATAAAAATGGCTGTTTTTTCAAATTTAATTATTAAATTTTCATTAATTGAGTTATTATATAGTTAGAGGTGAGTTTTTTGAGTTTAACTAAAGTTAAAACGGACATGGTAAATTCCAATCCGCTGAAGGCTATACTGCTTTTCGTTATACCAATGATGCTTGGAAATCTTTTTCAGCAGTTTTATAACGTTGTTGACTCTGCCATAGTTGGCAAATTTGTGGGCATGTCCGCATTGGCCTCGGTAGGCGCGTCATATTCAGTAACCGCCGTTTTTATAGCTGTGGCTTCCGGCGGCTCTATGGGCTGCGCAGTTATAATAAGCCAATATTTCGGCGCCTGTGATTACAACAAAATGAAAACCTGTATATCTACATTTATAATAACTTTTTTGGCAATAAGCGTTTTTTTGGCCGTTTTGGGAGCTTTCAGCGGCGATACAATCCTTTCCTTTATAAAGACCCCTGAAAGCTCCTTCAAAGGCGCCAGTGAATATTTAAGAATATATTTTTACGGTCTTCCTTTCCTTTTTATGTATAATGTTCTGTCGGCTGTATTCAATTCTATGGGTGACAGCCGAACGCCCCTTACATTGTTATTATTCTCATCTGTTCTAAACATATTTATGGACCTTTATTTTGTGGTAAGCCTCAATATGGGAATATCCGGCGCCGCGTGGGCCACGCTTATAGCTCAGGGCACATCGGCCATAATATCGTTTTTAATACTCATAAAAAAGCTTTCATCATACAAAACGCCAGAATTTCACATATATAACCCTCAGCTTCTTCCAAAAATGGCCTCTATGGCAATACCCTCAATACTTCAGCAATCGATAATATCCATAGGCACACTTTTGGTGCAGTCTGTTATAAACAGCTTTGGTGAAAGCGTTTTGGCCGGATACACGGCAGGAAACAAAATACATTTGCTTTTATCCGTATTTGCCCTTTCAATGGGCAATGCCTCGTCAACATTCACAGCCCAAAACATAGGCGCCAAAAAGTATGACCGCGTTGGCGAAGGCTATATTGCCGGCCATAAAATAGTATTGGCAGTATATACATTTGTGCTTATAGCCGTTTTTATATTCGCAAGAAACGCTCTTTCTATTTTTCTTGACGAGTCGGCTGATGAGGTTGCCTTTTCAACCGGCATAAGCTTTTTAAGGTTTATATGTGTTTTTTACTATATGTTTGGTTTTAAAACAATTACCGACGGCGTTTTAAAAGGAAGCGGAGATGTTTTTGTATTTACCTTGTCAAACCTTATAAATCTTTCAATACGCGTTTCATTCGCTTTCATATTTGCCCCTGTTATAGGTGCCTGTGCCGTATGGTACGCCGTTCCCGCCGGATGGTCGGTTAATTATATAATAGGCTTTTTAAGATACAGAAGCGGAAAGTGGAAATCCAAAAAAGTAATAAACTAAAGAATAAAATTTTGTATTGATTTTCGCCGTTCCTATGTTATAATTAAATCAAATTAATAGAAATATGTTCTAATATTTAGAACAAAACATAATCCTAAGGAGTGAATTTTAATGGCAAATTACGCTTATCAGTATCTTCCATGTTACACTGTAGGTCCAGATGCTTACGACAGAGTTCCCGAGGTTTGCGGCAGATTCGGCAAAAAGGCCGTTGCCGTTGGCGGACACAGAGCTCTTGAGGCCGCTAAGCCTTATATTGAAAAGGCAATCGCCGGTTCTGACATTGAGATTATTGATTACATTTGGTATGGCGGCGAGGCGTCAATAGAAAACGCCGAAATGGTGGCCTCAACAGAAAGCTATAAAAACGCCGACATGGTATTCGCTTTTGGCGGCGGAAAAGCCCTCGACACATGTAAATACGCCTGCGCCATTGTTTCAAAAAAACCTGTATTCACATTCCCTACAATAGCCGCAACATGCGCTCCGGCTTCGGCAGAGGCAATTATGTACTATCCAAACGGCGAGGCAAGGGATACATATCAGTGCCATAAACCTGCCGAGCATGTATTTATAAACACTGAAATTATAGCCAAAGCTCCAGACCTTTATCTTTGGGCCGGAATTGGCGATACAATGGCAAAACATTTCGAGACAGAGCTTGCCGCAAGAGGCAAAAAAGTTTCATTTAAGCAGGCCCTTGGCGTTGAAATGGGAACAATGTGCTATAAACCTCTTGTTCAGTACGGCGCAAAAGCTATTGCGGACTGCAAAAATAACACAACAAGCGAGGAGCTTGAGCAGATAGCTCTTACAAACATAATAACAACAGGAACGGTTTCTGCCCTTGTTGGCGTTACAATCAACTCAAATATAGCTCATTCCCTTTGCTATGGCCTTACTGTTCTTCCACAAGTTGAGAAAAACCATCTTCACGGCGAGATAGTTTCCTACTGCACACTTGTTCTTCTTCTTGCCGACAAACAGAACGACAAGGTAGACGAGCTTTATCCTCTTTACAAAGCCATTAACCTTCCTACAAAGCTTGCGGACCTTGAGGTTAAAAAGGAAGAGCTTGGACCTGTAATTGAGAAGGCTCTCTCAGTTGAGGACATTAAATTTGTTCCTTACACTGTAACAGCTAAAATGCTTACAGACGCCATTGATGAGCTTGAGGAATACAACAAGAACCACTAATAAATAATAAAAATATAAACCCTGCCTAAATAAAGCAGGGTTTTTAATTTATGCAACTATAAAAAATAAGCCCCATTAATGGGGCCTTATTTTTACGCCTTTTTCTTATTTTCCTCGTTAAGATATTTTGTTCCAGAATAATGGTTATTCTCACTCCAAAGCTTATCGGCCATTGCTTTCCATTCAACGGCATAATTAACGCATTTCCCGCAAAGATGCTCAGCGCTTTCAGGTGATTCTAAATCTGTTGATTTAGCGCCCGTTTCTTTAACAAGCCTTTGAAGCACAGCAGGATTTTCAAGCATGGGACATGGTCTTAAATGATTGTCGTTAAACGGCTGATTATTGTGATAAGCCATAAAAAGCGGCTGTTTAAGAGCCTCAAGAAGCGAAACCTCGTTTATATTGGCTCCAGAATAGTGTATAAACACACATGGTTCACAATCGCCGTTGGCATTTATATGGAAATAGTTTCTTCCTCCGGCTATACAGCCGCCAACATACTCGCCGTCGTTCTGAAAATCGAAGGCAAAAAGCATTTTGCTTGGGTCAGAACGTATCTCACGGACTCTGTGATACATATATTCTCTCTGCTCTGGATTTAAAAGCAGTTCCGTTGCGGCGTTGTTTCCAACTGGCATATAGTGGAAGAACCATATATACCTACAGCCCTTTTCTATAATCATGTCAAGGAAATCATCGCTTGTTACTGTTTTATAATTTTTGCTTGTGTAGCATATGGAAAGTCCAAAAAGCTGACCGCTTTTTTTAAGCAGTTCCATAGCATGCATAACCTTTTCAAAAACACCGTCGCCTCTTCTGGCATCGTTTACCTCGTCAAAGCCCTCAAGACTTAATGAAAGTGAAAGATTGCCAACCTCGTCCATTTTTTTGCAGAATTCCTCATCAACAAGAGTTCCATTAGTAAAAGCGTGGAAAGCGCAGTCATGATGTTTTTTGCAAAGGCGTATAATATCATCTTTTCTAACAAGGGGCTCTCCGCCTGTAAACATATAAAAATAAATTCCAAGGGCCTTTCCTTGGCTTACAATGTCGTCAAGCTTCTCAAATGAAAGATTAAGTTTATTTCCGTATTCAGCAGCCCAGCAGCCTGTGCAGTGAAGATTGCATGCGCTTGTTGGGTCCATAAGTATAAGCCATGGTATGTTGCAGTTATGAAGCTCCCGCATTTTTCTTATGGTTTTTGTGCCGTTAAAAGCGGCCTCATAACCAAGATTCAAGGCTGTCATTTTAACAACGTTCGGGCTCAACTCATCAATAAGCTTATTGGCATATTTAACCCATTTGTTGTCCTTGTCTTTTATCATTTCTTTAACTGTATCATATGTGCTCTTGTTAAAGTTGCCGCTCATAAATTTTTCAGTAAGCTCAACTATTTTAAGAAGGTTTTTCTCCCTGTCTTTTCCAATATATTTAAGGGCTCCGTCTATGGCTGTTGAATAAGCCAGCCTTGCGGCGGAATGTGATAAACTCATAAACAGTTTCTCCTCTCATAACTTAATTTTTGTCTATGCCTTTCTTATTTTTAAAATACAACATTTTTATGTAATAGCCTTAAAATTAACAGTTCATATCTTACAATACATATTATACCATATTAAGCTGTTATATATTAGTCAATATTCCAAGATATTTTTCAAAATTCACACCATCGTTAACGTCCGTTCCATCATTAAGGGTGTCAAGCACTGAACAAGATATAAAATCAGAGGCGGTTTTTACAGCTTCATAAAGCTCAAAGCCTCTTGCCGTCATAGCCGCTATAACCGAAGACATTATATCACCAGTTCCCGAATATCCGCCTTTAAGCTTTTTATTTTTCTCAAGCATAAACTCTCCCTTGCTGCATATGGCGTTGCACACAAGGTTCTCGCCTTTTTCACAAATACATACACCTGTAACAACAACATCGGCTCCGGTTTTATCAAAAAGCGATAAAGCGGCTTTTTCTATAAAATCAACATCACAAAGTCCGTTTCTATCAACTGCCACTTTATAATCATATCCGCTTAAAAAGCAAAGTTCAGTTGCATTTGGTGTTATAATATCGGCCTTCCCAGCTAAAACACGCATTTTATGAAGCATTTTGTCCGAAAAATTTGAATATGCCTCACCATTATCCCCCATTACCGGGTCAAGAACAAAAAAGGCGCCTCTTGTTTTAAAGCTGTCTACAAAATGGGTTACTATATCCATTTGACTTTCTCCGGCCAAATATCCCGAATATATTCCGTCGAAAGAAAATCCCAGCTCTGCCCACTTATTTATAATTTCCTCCATGCTGTCGGTCATGTCCGCCATAAAATAGCTGCTGTAGCATGTTTGATTTGACAAAACTCCCGTAACTAAGGGACAAGCCTGAACTTTAAGCGCAGATATTATCGGAATTGCCACCGTAAGGGAGCATTTTCCAAAACCCGATATATCGTTTATAACAGCGATTTTTTTCAACATATAAAACACCTTGTAAAAACTAATTATTTTTAAATTTTACTTATATCCATGCCTGTTTTTTTAGAGTATACATATACTCTATAAAATATAATTGACACTAAAGCCCCAAGAAGCCAACCCACAGGCCAAGAGAGCCATATTCCAACCTCATCAAAGAAATTAACAAGTATGTATGAAAGGGCCACCCTTAAAAGAAGGTCCGTAAATGTTGATACCATAAATGGAAACATTTGCCCTGTTCCCCGCAATGTTCCATCGCTTATTATTTTAACCCCCACAACGATATAAAACGGGGCCACTATACGCATAAACTCAACGCCTACATCAACAACCTGAGTTTCAGTCATATCAACAAAAAATCCCATAAGCTGGGCCGCAAATATCATATAAACAGCCGTTATAACTATGGCAACAATTGCCATAAGCGAAACTCCCGCTTTAAAGCCTCCGCGCACTCTGTCCATTTTTCCGGCCCCATAATTTTGAGCCGTAAAGTTTGAAACACCGCTGCCAAGGGTTGTTATACATACAGTAACAAATGTGTTAAGCTTTATAGCAGCCGAATATCCCGCTATAACGTCGGCTCCATAACTGTTTACAAGAGCCTGTATAAAAAGATTTCCAACAGACACAAAGCTTTGCTGCAATATGCTTGGAATGGCCATTGTCATAAGCATTTTAAGCAAAGTTGTTGAGAATACCTCAACCTTTCCCTCCGTTTTAAATGCTTTTATCCTTTTCATAAGCACCAAAAACGCAAAAACAGCCGCTATTGTTTGGGCTATAAACGTGGCCCAAGCCAAGCCGGCTATGCCCATGTTAAGGGCAGTAACCATAAAAATATCAAGAAACACATTTCCAACCGACGACACAACAAGAAAATAAAGAGGTGTTTTGCTGTCTCCCAAAGCGGTAAAAACACCATTGCAGATATTATACATCAAAAGTGAAAAAAGTCCAAATATATAAATATTCAGATATGTTTTAGCCCCTTCAAAAATATCGGCAGGCGTGTTGAGGGCATTAAGCATAAACGAACAAAACGCAACACCAAGAACCGTAAGAACTATACCTACAACAACAGCCGTTACAAGGGCCGTATATATGGCAGACTTCATTCTTTCAATTTTTTTGCTTCCAAAAAGCTGGGATATAACAACCGAGCACCCTGTGTTAAGACCAACCGCTATTGCTATAATTATCATTGTTACCGGAAAAGAAGCACCTATGGCCGCCAAAGCGTCCTTTCCTACAAATTTTCCGGCTATAATGCTGTCGGCCATGTTATAAAACTGTTGAAAAGCCGCACTTACAAGAAGCGGAGCTGAAAACATTATTAAAGTCTTTGACGGAGATCCCGCCGTTAAATCCTTAATCAAAAAATATCATCTCTTATCCCTAAATATAATCCCTCCGCCTTTTTAGGGGCGGAGGGTAATTTTGTGTCCGCTTAACGGCACTCTTGTTTAATTTCCCATAAGTTCTTTTCCAAATCCGGCCCCAAACTCCTCGGCCTGCTTAAGTTCATCGTCGCTTGGTTTAAACTTAACCTTAAATCCGTCGCCATAAGCCTTAAGTCTTAACTGTTTAATTCTTTCCATAAGGTGCGGAACAGCCTCTCCGCTCCAGCCGTAGCTTCCAAAGGCGCTTGCCAGTTTTCCGCCGTGTACAGGAGGGAACATTGATGAAAGCAAATCCCAAATAGGTTTTAAAGCCTCTCCAAGTATTGTTGGCGAGCCAAAAAGAATTCCGTCGGCGTTTCCTATTTCTCCCATAACCTCGACATATTGTGCCGTTACCATGTCATACATTCTTACGTCTATATCGCCGGCAGTCTCAATACCCCTTTTAATAGCCTCGGCAAGCATTTCAGTATATCCATAAGCGCTTACATATGGTATAACCACTGTCTTTTTAGCGTTAGGATTAATGTATGTGCTCCAATTTTTATATGTCTCAATAAACTCCTTTAAATTGCTGTCAAGCACAGGTCCATGGCCAGGGCAAATCATATCAACATCAATCTGCTCTATCCTGTCTATAGCCTTAAGCATAAATCTTTTAAAAGGTCCGATTATATTGTCAAAATAATACTTGGCGGCTCTCATATATCCGTCAACGTCCTGAACTTTGCTTCTTAAAACATCATCAAATCCATAATGTGAGCCGAATGAATCACATGTAACAAGAGTTTTTAATTCCTCAATGTAAGTATACATTGTATCCGGCCAATGAAGGTTCGGCACAACAATAAACTTAAGTGTTTTGCCACCCAAGTCAAGTGTGTCGCCGTCTTTAACAACAAGACTCTTAAAATTCATGTTTGTTATATTTTTAAGGAAATTAACAGCCATTGCCGTTCCAACAACAGTTATTTCCGGATTCATATTTATAAGCTTTTCTATACTTCCGGCATGGTCCGGCTCAGTGTGATTAACAACTATATAATCTATGTTTTTAACGTCAACAAGGCTTGTAAGCTTGTCAAGATACTCATTAAAAAACTTTACCTTAGCTGTTTCAAAAATCGCCGTCTTGCTTTCTCCTTTAAGAACATAAGAGTTATATGATGTTCCAAACTCGGTTTCCATAATTATGTCAAACACTCTAAGCTCTTTGTCCACAATTCCCGCCCAATAAAAATCATCAGCAAGTTTAAGAGTTTTCATTCAACTATTCCTCCCATTACATATTTTTTGCTACGTACTTTTTAACTATATTCTATCACTAAAAAATGATTATTCAACACTTAATTAAAAATTCAAGTGTTATTTATACCATTTTTAATATTAATTTTTTAGTATATCCATATAGGCAAAAACATTTCAATTATAAATTATAATAAATTTTATTATAAACACTTGTAGATTTTTTATAATGCTATTCAAATAACATATCTGTTTAATATGATTTAATTCTAACACCAGCCAGTGATATTATCAAGTAATAATTAATACAAATTATCATCTTTACGCACTTTTTTTCAATAGTATTGAAATTATGTCTTATGATAGTTTAAAATAAAGTAAGTATAATAAAAAGGAGATTT
>CAJFUS010000004.1 GCA_904420235.1 Candidatus Neoanaerotignum tabaqchaliae | reverse complement strand
CCGTTTTTTCACATACCATGTCCATGTGCCCCTGAAGTATAACGCCGTCAGAATTTTCATACCCCTTCGAGGCCTCTTTTCTTATAAGTATATTGTTATACTCGTCTCTTTTATACCACAGGCTGTTTTTTATAGCGAACTCCTCAAAATAGCTGCATATTTCCTTTTCATTTCCGCTTCCTCTTGGTATAGCGCTTATTTCCTCAAAATATTTCCAAACCGTTTTTGGCTCAATTACGCTTAAAACACCCATAAGTTATGCCTCCTATGCTTTATTATATTTAATAAGCTTTATTATACCATTATATTCTGTATGTTATATATAAAAATAAAATCCCCTGCACAGTACTTTTATCTTACTGTGTCAGGGGCTTTATTTTTTATATATTGATTGATTAATTCATTAAAAATCAACGGTATTTTTTAGTTTAAATACTTTTGCCAAGGGTATAGGCATATTCCAGTTCTTTCTTGCCTTCTATATCGCCAATGGCCATGTTGCCTCCGGCGTAAACAATTCCTTTATCATTCCAGCCAAGATGCCTTAAAAGAGCTTCATAATAATGCTTAACAGGTTCAAAATTATCTTCTGTGTCGCCCTCGGCGGCCATTAAAAGACAGCAGTCCTTTTTGGGGTTTGAATAATCCGCGTTTGTCTCGGCAACAGCAAAAAGTCTGTCAATGGCGCATTTAAGCTGCCCCGTAATGCTCCAATAATACATTGGAGAGGCAAAAACAACAACGTCGGCTTTTTCATATTCCGGATAAATTTTTTCCATATCGTCCTTTTGAACACATGGACTGTTTTTGTCGGCTCCGCCCTTGCAGCAGCCTAAACAGCCATGTATATTCATGTTTTGCAGGTTAAACCGCGAAACATTGTTGCCGCTTTCTTCAGCACCCTTAACAAACATGTCAATAAGTCTTGACGTATTGCCATTTTTTCTTGGACTTCCATTAAAAACAATTACTTTCTTTGACATCTTATCCCCTCCGCATTTATTGCAAATTTATACGTCCAGTATTATTATAATATCAAGCCGCAATTAAATATAGTACGCACATTTATGTTATATACTAACCTAAAGGAGAGCATAAAATGAACGATAAATGCATATCAAACTCAAACATAAAAGACACTGGCTTCGGATACACACTGTCACTTATAAATGGAAAATACAAAATG
This sequence comes from Candidatus Neoanaerotignum tabaqchaliae, assembly GCA_904420235.1. GTDB lineage: Bacteria > Bacillota > Clostridia > Lachnospirales > Anaerotignaceae > Neoanaerotignum_A > Neoanaerotignum_A tabaqchaliae. Next base: position 1,887 of record CAJFUS010000004.1, on the reverse strand, counting down.
CAGCTTTTATACTGTCTCTCGGAGTTCGGTGTTGTACGATATAATCAAATAAAGAGGTATATAGGCAACATATCGCACAAAACCCTTTCAACATCACTTAAAGAGCTTGAAAATGATATGCTTATAGAAAGAACAGAATATCCTCAGATACCGCCAAAAGTTGAGTACAGTCTTTCTGAAAGGGGCAAATCACTTATACCAATACTTGACGCTATGTGCCTTTGGGGAGAGCAGAATAGAGTATAAAGCTCCTTTTATCTGAACTTTCTTAAAATAAATTTTTCACACTTTAAATAGCGTCTTAAACACCTTTTATGAACAATATATTTTTAAACAAAAAATAAGGGCTCCCTTTTATAGGTCCAAAACCATAAAGGAAGTCCTTTTTTAAAACTTATATTAATTTTTAAAGCTGTGTATAGGCGCTGGTATTCTTCCGCCTCTGTCTATAAATTTTTTGCAGCTGTATCCGTTAACCGGCATTATAGGAGCGTATCCTAAAAGGCCGCCAAACTCAACTGTTTCTCCAACACCCTTGCCAATAACAGGAATAAGCCTTACGGCCGTTGTTTTGTTGTTTATCATGCCTATGGCAGACTCGTCGGCTATAATACCCGATATTGTCTCCGCCGAAGTATCGCCTGGTATAGCAATCATATCAAGGCCAACAGAGCATACACATGTCATAGCCTCAAGCTTTTCAAGGGTAAGTGCCCCAAGGCGGGCTGCCTCAATCATGCCGTTGTCCTCGCTTACTGGTATAAATGCCCCGCTTAAGCCGCCAACATAGGAGCTTGCCATTACGCCGCCCTTTTTAACATTGTCGTTAAGCATAGCAAGGGCAGCCGTTGTTCCCGGAGCGCCGGCCTCCTGAAGACCCATTTCCTGAAAAATCTCGGCTATACTGTCGCCTATGGCCGGTGTAGGAGCGAGAGATAAGTCTATTATGCCAAAAGGCGTGTTAAGCCTTTTTGACGCCTCCTGAGCCACAAGCTGACCCACTCTTGTTATTTTAAAGGCCGTTTTCTTAATTGTTTCGCAAAGCGTCTCAAAATCGGCTCCTCTAACTTCTTCAAGGGCTTTTTTAACAACGCCCGGACCGCTTACGCCAACATTAATAACGCAGTCCTTTTCTCCCACGCCGTGAAAGGCTCCTGCCATAAAAGGATTATCCTCAACGGCGTTGCAGAACACTACCAGTTTGGCGCAGCCAAGACAGTTGTTGTCTTTTGAAAGCTCTGCCGTTTCTTTTATAATTTGGCCCATTCTTTTTATAGTGTCCATGTCAATGCCGTTTCTTGACGTTCCAACATTAACAGAAGAGCAAACAAAATCCGTTTCCGCAAGGGCCTGAGGTATTGAATCTATAAGCGTTTTATCGCTTGGCGTGCAGCCTTTGTGCACAAGGGCAGAAAAGCCGCCTAAAAAGTTAACCCCAACAGCCTTAGCCGCTTTATCAAGGGTTTTGGCAACAGACACATAACTGCTTGCGTTGCAGCCCGCCGCCGCTATGGCTATGGGAGTAACGGATATTCTTTTGTTTACTATTGGTATTCCAAGCTCCAGCTCCAGCTGATTTCCAACCTTAACAAGGTCTTTGGCCTTTGTTGTTATTTTGTTGTAAATTTTCTCGTTAAATCTGTCTATATCCGAGTCGGCACAGTCTAAAAGGCTTATGCCCATTGTTATTGTACGCACATCAAGGTTCATGTGCTGAATCATCGAGTTTGTTTCCTGAATTTCTCTCCTTGAAATCATTTTATCCGGTTCCTTTCGCATTAAATCCTGTGCATACAGTCAAAAATAGCCTCTTGCTGAATTCTTATATCAACATTAAGCTCCTCGCCTACTTTTTTAAGTCCGGAAGCCAACTCCTCAAATGACCTG
>CAJFUS010000003.1 GCA_904420235.1 Candidatus Neoanaerotignum tabaqchaliae | reverse complement strand
GTTAAGTATTCCGCAGGATAGGGCACCCATTATGAACATAGGTCCAGCGTTGCAGCAAAAAAGCAGAAGCCGTTGAACGTCATCTTTTGATATGGCATTTGAACGATAAAGGTCCGCCGCTATTTTGGCCCCGAGGGGATAGCCGGAAAGAGTTCCGAATAAATAGGCTGTTATTCCGGCCTCGGGAACCAAAAAAAATTTCTTAAATGGAATATATATAAAGGAAGGAACTGAAAGTCTGCCTTTTGATGAAATTATTATGTTTACAATAACCATGAAAGGGAAAAGCGACGGAACCACATTGTTGAACCAGGATAAGAGACCTGTTTTGGCTGCGAAAACCATCTCTTTTGGAAAAGCTATAAGAAAAAATACTCCGCAGAGGGCAATAATGTTAATCACCGTGTTTTTGTTTTTAAGCATTTAAACAAACCCCGAATTTGTTTTATATAAAATTTATATTGTGTTTGTTTAAGCTTAAGAACAACTTTATGCTATAACTACGGGTGTGGTATAGTCCTTGCCTGTTCCACGGTTGTTTGGGTTGTGGGAACACATATAATATATGTTGTCGGCGGTTTTTTCAAAGTCAATTATAAATTTTCCGTTTTCATCAAGAATGGCTTCGTCCTTTTTTAAATTTAGGATAACCGGAATGGCGGAGTTGTCCTTAAGCTTTTTTAAAAGAAGGGAGGAGTTTTTTCTGAATCCCAGAACCCTTATATAAGGAGAAAAGCCCTTTGATTTATAAAACTCCATATCGGCAGATTTGACATTAAGTATTATGTGCATAAGCGCACGCTGTATGCTTGTTAGAGAGTATCTTTTTGACTTTACAGCGAAAGCGATTTTTTCAAAACCGGAACAAAGGGAGTCCATCTTAATTATTTTATTTTCAAGACCCTCACGCACATCGAGTATTTTGGAAAGCTCCTTTGGAGTTTTTGTTCTTATGGCATAGCTTAATATTTGGGACATACCTTCTTTGGTAACTATATTGCCAAGGGAGTATTCTTTTTTCATAATATTGAAGGCGTTGAGGGGCACGTATTCGGCCGTGTTTTCAATGCCGCCGTTTAAAATCATTTGTCTTATGGCCGTGGCGGAGGCCATATTTTTTTTTGGAACAAGACTGTTATAGCCGTTGTCGCTTCGGTCTATTCCAACAGGATTTATTTTTGATTTAATCCTGCAAAGGGCTTTGATATATTCTATGGCAAGTATATTATTCGGCGAAAACTGCGGAATATTGGGCAAAAGAGAGGACATGGCCTTTTCTCTTGCGGAAGGGTAGCTTATTCCCATGGACATATATTGGCTGAGGAGTTTTTTAAACTCGTCCGTTTCGTCCGAAAAAAACTTTCCGGTGTTTTTTATATCGTCAATAGTTCCGGACTCAATTCCGAAGGATATGTTGTTTACTATGCCGCAGCTTTCCATTATGCTTACGGCGGCTCCTGCAAAAAACTCCGCTCCGGAGCATGAGAAAAAGGCCGGAAGCTCAATAACCATATCGGCCCCGTTTTCAAGAGCGAGCCTTGTTCTTGTCCATTTATCAAACAAAGCCGGTTCGCCTCTTTGAACAAAATTTCCGCTCATAACGGAAATTATAAAATCAGCTTCTGTAATTTGACGTGTTTTTGCTATGTGATATTTGTGCCCGTTGTGAAATGGATTGTATTCTGAGGTTATGGCGGATACTATCATGGGAATTTGACCTCCATGTGGTTTAATTTAAAAAAGATTATATCAGAAATCAACATAATTAATCAAACAAATAGATAACTAAATTTTTAAGCATAAATTTTTGTAAAACCTATTGTAACAAAAATGCCATTTGTATATAATATTGTATGACAATTTACACATTTATGGCAGAATTAAATATTTTGCGTGTTTGTTCCAAAATATTTTGACTGCTATATATGAATGAATTTATTTTATTTTAAAAGTTGGGATTTTTTATTATCTCAAAGGAGGATTTTAAAATGGATTTTTTAACGAGCATTAAAGAAAAAGCGAGAAAAAGCAAAAAAACAATAGTTCTTCCGGAGTCTTTGGAGAAAAGAAACCTTGAAGCTGCCGCAACTACTCTTAAAGAAGGATTTGCTGACATCGTGCTTATAGGCAATAAAGACGAGATAACAAAAGCTGCTCAGGAAGCCGGCGGTTTTGACGTTTCAAAGGCTACTATAATAGACCCAGAGAACTATGATAGATATGATGAGATGATTAATCTTTTCTGTGAGCTTAGAAAAAGTAAAGGAGTTACTCCGGAGCAGGCTAAAAAAACACTTGCCGACCCACTCTATTTCGGCGTAATGCTTGTTAAGATGGGAGTTGCCGACGGAATGGTTTCAGGCGCTATACACGCTACTGCAGACGTTATGCGTCCGGCTCTTCAGATTATTAAAACAAAACCTGGCATTAAAACAGCTTCAACATTTTTTGTAATGTGCTGCGACAAAAAAGAGTTTGGCGACGACGGTGTTCTTATGTTTGCAGACTGCACACTTAACCAGCAGCCTGACCCTCAGCAGCTTGCTGAGATAGCCGTTACAACAGCTGACAGCTACAAGGCTTTCTGCGACGGAGAGGCAAGGGTTGCCATGCTCAGCCACTCAACAAAGGGTTCAGCTTCTCACCCTGATGTTGATAAAGTTGTAAACGCAACAAAAATTGCCCATGAGCTTCGCCCTGACATTAAGCTTGACGGAGAGCTTCAGCTTGACAGCGCCATAGTTCCTTCTGTCGGAGCCCAGAAAGCACCGGGAAGCGAGGTTGCTGGAAAAGCCAACGTTCTTGTTTTCCCTGATATTGACGCCGGAAATATCGGATACAAGCTTGTTCAAAGATTTGCCGGAGCAGAGGCTTACGGCCCTATAATTCAGGGACTTGCAAAACCCGTAAACGACCTTTCAAGAGGCTGCTACGCCAACGACATAGTTGCCGTTATAGCAATGACGGCTTTTGAAGCCCAGATTATCTGATTTTAAAAGGTTTAAGTTAATAAATTTTTTATATATTTAAGGAGAATGATAATGAAAATTCTTGTTGTAAACTGCGGAAGCTCATCATTAAAATATCAGCTTATAGATATGGAAACAGAAACATTATTGGCAAAAGGTCTTTGCGAGAGAATAGGTATTGACGGAAGGCTTAAGCACGAGGCCATAGGAAAAGACAAGTTTGTTTCCGAAGAGCCTTTAAAAGACCACAACGACGCAATTCAGGCCGTTCTTAAAGCTCTTCTTGACTCTGAACACGGCGTTATTAAAAGCGTTGATGAAATTGATGCTGTTGGACATCGTGTAGCTCACGGCGGAGTTGATTTTGCTAAGTCTGTACTTATCACACCTGAAGTAAAGGCCGCTATTGACAGAAACAGCGAGCTTGCGCCTCTCCACAATCCGGCCAACCTTATCGGCATTGAGGCCTGCGAGAAGATTATGAACGTGCCTATGGTTGCCGTTTTCGACACGGCTTTCCATCAGACAATGCCCGAAAAGGCTTATCTTTACGCCATACCTTATAAATATTATGAAAAATATAAAATAAGAAAATACGGCTTCCACGGAACAAGCCACAGGTATGTTTCGCAGGAATGCGCAAAAATGATGGATATTCCTATTGAGAACCTTAAAATTATTACATGCCACCTTGGAAACGGCGGAAGCGTATGCGCCGTTCAGGGCGGAATATCAATAGACACTTCAATGGGCTTCACTCCTCTTGACGGACTTGTAATGGGAACAAGAAGCGGAAGCATAGACCCTGCCGTTATTCTTTTCCTTATGAGAAAAGAAAATCTTTCCGTTGACGAGATGGACGAGATACTTAACAAACAATCAGGTGTGTTTGGAATTTCAGGTGTTTCAAGCGATTTCAGAGATATAGAGGAAGCTGAAAGCGAAGGAAACGAAAGAGCAGCCATAGCCCTTGACACATTTGCATACAGGGTTGCAAAAACAATAGGAAGCTATGTGTCAACAATGAACGGCGTTGACGCAATTGTTTTTACGGCCGGACTTGGAGAAAACGGCAGTTCAACCCGTCAGCTTATATGCAGCTATCTTGGATACCTTGGAATTGAGATTGATACTTACAAAAACAGCCTTAGAGGCAAAGCAACTGAAATTACAACGAAACAGTCAAGGGTTCAGGTTTATGTAATACCTACAAACGAGGAGCTTGTTATAGCAAGAGATACAAACGAAATTGTTTCCAATTTAAATTAAAAAAGTATTTGACAAACATATACTTGTTGGATATAATGGTAAAAGCGTGATTTTTGGGGTGATAGTGTGTTTGATATTGATATTTCGGAAATATTAACGCGAAAGGGTTCTAGTATTTCTTTCAATGTTTCAGATAATGTTGATGTTGACAACTACAAACCCGAAATAAATAAGTTTCTGTCGCCTGTTAAGGTTGAGGGAACTATAACAAATAATGAGGGGAATTTTAAGCTAACGGCTAAACTTGACGCGAAGGTTTCTTTAAGCTGTCACAGATGCCTTAAGCCTGTTGAGTATGATATTTCCCTTGATATTGATGAAGTTTATACTAACAACGCAGGTAATGATGAAGAGGCAGAAACTTTTGTTGGGAACACAATTGAACTTTCGTCAATTGTTAGAAAGAGCATTATATTCAGCCTTCCTATGAAGGTTGTTTGCAGTGAAGGCTGTAAGGGTCTTTGCCCCGTATGCGGAAAGGATTTGAACGATGGGCCGTGTTCGTGCGACACTTCTTATATAAATCCTAAATTTGAAAGTCTGCGTTCTCTATTTAAGGTTGACGAGGAGGTGTAGAAATGGCTGTACCAAAGGGTAAAGTATCAAAAGCAAGAAGAGATAGAAGAAAAGCACAAAGCTGGAAAATAGCTACTCCTACATTAGTAGCGTGCAGTAAATGTGGAGAGTTGATGGTACCTCACAAAGTTTGCAAGAGCTGTGGTTCTTACAACAAGCAGGTAGTTTTAGACGTAGAATAATTTAATCATCAAAAAGGCAGCCTTAAGAGAAAAATCTTAAAGCTGTCTTTTTTACGGTAAGGTGATAAATTTTATGGATAATATTAAAATAGCAGTAGACGCTATGGGTGGGGACAACGCTCCAAGTGAGATAATAAAAGGCGCAGTTGACGCTGTTAATGAGTTAGGCTCAAATATAATACTTGTTGGTATTGAGGATGTTATTAATAAAGAGCTTGATAAATACAGCTTCGATAAGTCTAAAATTACTGTAAAAAACGCTTCTGAGGTTATTACAACTGAAGAAGTGCCTACAATGGCCATAAGGCATAAAAAAGACTCGTCAATAGTTGTTGGTCTTAATCTTGTTAAAAACGGCGAGGCTTCCGCCTTTGTTTCTGCGGGAAGCACTGGGGCTGTGCTTACAGGCGGCACGTTTATTATAGGCCGTATAAAAGGTATAGAGCGTCCGGCTCTTGGCACATGTCTTCCAACTGCCAACGGAAAGTTTGCCTTTCTTATAGACAGCGGGGCCAATGTGGACTGTAAAAGCAACTACCTTGTGCAGTTTGCCAAAATGTCGTCGCTGTATGTAGAACACGTTATGGGTATAAAAAATCCAAAAGTGGGGCTGTTAAACATAGGGGTTGAAAAAGAAAAGGGCAATTCCCTTACAAAAGAAACATATTCTCTTTTGGAAGAAACAAATCTTAATTTTATAGGCAATATAGAGCCAAGAGACGTACCTTTTGGAAACGCTGACATAATTGTGTGCGACGGTTTTGCCGGAAACACGGTTTTAAAATTTGCCGAAGGTCTAAGTCAGGCAATTATGGGAATAATAAAAGACGAAATAACAGACGGATTTTATAAAATTCCGGCAGCGTTTTTAATTAAACCATTTAAAAATATTAAAAAAAGATTTGACTCTGAAGAAGTTGGAGGAGCGCCGTTTTTAGGACTGAAATCTTTGGTTGTAAAAGCCCATGGAAGCTCAAAGGCAAAAGGTATAAAAAACGCTATAAAACAATGTGAAATTTTTGTTGAAAATGATATTGTATTAAAAATAGAAGAACAGCTATAATGTATTAGTAATTTATATCAATACTATTTTTTGGAGGGTGTTTTATTATGGATAAGTCACAGGTTATTTCAATTATTGCTGACCAGTTAGGCATTTCGGAGGCTGATATTACAGAGGAAACAGCGTTCGCAGACTTGGGAGCAGACTCGCTTGATTTGTTCCAGATTATTTCCGCTCTTGAAGAGGAATTTAACATCGAGTTTGACAATGAGCAGGTAGAGAAAATTAAAACCGTTGGCGATGCCATGGAATATATTAAATCTGCTGTGGAGTAAATTGATTATGAAAAAGCTGGCGGAATTTGAAAACATAATAGGGTATAGTTTTAAAGATAAAAATATACTTTCTTTAGCTCTTACACACAGCTCATATGCCAATGAGCATAAATTGGGCAAGTTTGAGTATAACGAGCGCCTTGAGTTTTTAGGCGACGCCGTGCTTGAGTTTTTTGTAAGCAGATATATTTTTGAGAAGTATCCTGAATTGCCAGAGGGAGAGCTTACAAAGCTTCGTGCCAGCGTTGTGTGCGAAGGTTCTTTGGCTAAAAAGGCGCTGGAGATACATCTTGGCGATTATCTGTTTTTAGGAAAAGGCGAGGAACTTACAGGTGGAAGAAGCAGGGAAAGCGTTCTTGCCGATGCTTTTGAGGCTGTTATAGGCGCGGTTATAATGGACGGCGGAATTGACAGCGCCGAAAAATATGTAATGGGCCTTATGAAGAGCGTTATAGAGTCTGTAAGAGGAAGTTTTATGCTTATGGATTTTAAAACAAGGCTTCAAGAGGAAATACAAAAATTCAGCAAAGAGTCTGTTGTTTACACAATAGTAAACGAAACAGGACCTGACCATGGAAAGCTTTTTGAGGCGGAAGTTTCTCATAATGGAGAAGTTCTTGGATATGGAAGCGGCAGAAGTAAAAAAGAAGCCGAGCAAAATTCAGCTAAAGACGCTTTAGCAAAGCTAAATGTTAGCAAAAACGCCGATTAAATTGATTGTTAAGCCAAAAAACTTGATTTTGCAGGTATTTTGGCTTTTTTTATTTTAGATTTTATTATTTAAGAGTTTTGTATAATACTTGAATATACTACGAACAATAAAAATATTATGATTATTAAAAGAAATATATTGATAAAAATTTAAATTTTTTTATAGTAAAGAATATATAGGCTATAAATATTTTATGCTCTGTTTTGAAATAGTATGAACGCAGCAATAAATTGATTTTTGGAATTTTATTATTATTAATTATATTGATGGAATATATAGTAACGCCGCAAATATGCTGCGGAAAATATTATTAGGATAAAGCCCTTGTGTTTTTAGCGCATGGGCTTTTACCTTTTTGAAAGTTAATTTAAAATACTTTGTTTTTAATATAGATGTTGGTTTTAGTTTTTATTGTTTTTTAGCCTATATTTAACAGCGAATACGATTTTTTTAGCCGGTAATAATAATTCTAAATGAAAGGCGGGTTTTTGTTATGGATATTTTTATTGAACCGGTTAAAAAATTCAGGTCAAGCAGCAAAAAAATTATATTTCTTAAGGATATAGCCGAGGTTTTTTGTGTTGGTGTTCCTTTAGAAAATGTGAAAAATATACAAATATTTAAAATTCCAAATAATGAGTATGGTATATATAAAATATCATCAATAGACATAATAAAATCAATTATAAAAACTTTTCCAGAAGCAAAAATAACAAACACCGGAGAAAAGGAAGTTCTTATTGAGTACGATGAAAAAATATCAACAGAAAATAAGTTTATTACAAAATTAAAGATATTCTCTGTTGTTATAGTGCTGTTTTTTGGAACTGCAACAGCTATAATGAGCTTTCATAACGACGGACAAATACCGGAAATTATGAAAGGCTATTATAATATGTTTTTTGACGATGAGAATGAAACACCATATATACTTGAAATTCCATACTCAATAGGCATAGCCATTGGAATAATTGTGTTTTTTAACCATTTTGGAAAAAAGAAACTTACAATGGACCCTACTCCAATAGAAGTTCAGATGTACACCTATGAAGATGAGGTTATAAAAAACCAACTTAATGCCGCTTCAAAAAAGGAAGATGATAAATGATTGTAACTAAAAACATTGTTCTTGCCATAATAGGATTTTCATCGGGGATTGTGGTTGCGGGAGGAATATTCGCTTTTATAGCCATAATAGGCGTTGTGCCAAGGCTTGCTCAAAGAACTAAAACTGTAAAAAATATAACCTGCTATGAAAACTCTATAGTAGCTGGAGGAATTTTTGGCTGTATAAGTATGGTTTTTGATATCAGCATAAAAATAGGCTTTTTATCTGTTATACCGGCAGCTGCCGTTGGGGTGTTTGTGGGCTGCATAGCCGTTTCAATAGCAGAGGTGCTTGATGTTATACCGGTTTTTATGCGCAGAGCCAGACTTAAAAACGGTATACAGGCATTTGTTCTTTCGATAGCCTTTGGAAAAGCCGCCGGTTCACTAATATATTTTATTATACCAAACTTTTGTAAATAATTTGTATGGGAGTGATATTTTTGGATAGTTCCGAAAAGGAGAAAAAAGAGTATCAACAAGCTGTTAAAAATCTTTCGCCTAAAAGCCCAATTATAAAAGATTGTGTATGGGCGTTTTTTTCGGGCGGAGCCATATGCACAATAGGAGAGGCTCTTAGGAAATGGTTTGAAATGTATTCTCTTGGAAAAGACAACACCGCTTTGCTTGTAAACATAGTGCTTATAGGAGCTTCGGCTATTTTAACAGGTTTCGGACTTTACAGCAAAATGGGGCAAAGATGCGGCGCCGGAACAATCGTTCCAATTACGGGCTTTGCCAATTCAATGGTCTCTCCGTCCATAGAGTTCAAAACAGAGGGATTTATACTTGGCCTTGGAGCCAAAATGTTTACCGTCGCTGGACCTGTTATAGTATACGGTCTTACAACGTCAATGATAGTTGGGGTCATTCATTATTTTTTAGCGGGGTGATATGATTGGGAAAAAGAATAGGAAGACATACCGTAAAAATTGACAAGCCTTTGTATATTGTTTCGGCATCGTCCTTTGTAGGCAAAAAAGAGGGCGAGGGGCCGCTTAAGGATTATTTTGACTATGTATCCGACGATGTTATGTTTGGGGAAAAAAGCTGGGAAAAGGCTGAAAGTAAGTTTTTTAAGAGCGCTTTTTCATCAGCCATTGAAAAAAGCGGAAAAAAACCGGACGATATGAATTATATGCTTGCCGGTGACCTGCTTAACCAGTGCGGAGGCTCAACATACGGCCTGAGAGATTTAAAAATACCGTTTTTAGGCATATATGGGGCGTGCTCCACATTTGGAGAGGCCGTAAGCTTAGGGTCAATGCTTATTGACGGCGGTTTTGCCGAAAATATAGTATGCGGCGCCGGAAGTCACTTTTGCTCGGCGGAGAAGCAGTTTAGGTTTCCTCTTGAATTGGGAACCCAAAGGCCGCCTACATCAACTTGGACGGTTACGGGAGCGGGGGCTGTTGTACTTTCAACAAGCGGTTTCGGGCCGAAAGTGACATATGTTACAACGGGAAAAATAGTTGATATGGGAGTTAAGGACGCCGCCAATATGGGAGCGGCCATGGCTGGAGCAGCCTGCGACGCCATTGCGGCGCATTTTAAGGAAACCGGAAGAACAACCGATTATTATGACGTTGTGGCAACAGGAGATTTGGGAACAACAGGAAAAGCTATTATAAAAAAATATCTGGCAGAAGAAAACTTAATGTTTGACGGCAATCTTACAGACTGCGGAATAGAGATTTTTGACAGCGAAAAACAGGACACCCATTCGGGTGGAAGCGGATGCGCTTGTTCCGCAGTTACGTTTTCTGGGTATTATTATAAACTTCTTATGGAAAAAAAGATAAAAAACATACTTCTTATACCGACAGGAGCCCTTATGAATACAACTGTTTCCCAGCAGGGAGAATCTATACCCTCAATAGCTCATGCCGTAGCTATAGAAATGTAGGCAGTTTTTGACATGTTTTGTGTATAAATGACACTATTTTTTAAAATAAGCGTCTTTTGTTGACCCACAGGCCTTAAAATGTTATATTAGTTTCATAAATAAAATATAATTATTTTAAAGTGTGAGGAGGGTATTAAAATGGCATATTGCAAAAACTGCGGAGCGGAAATAGATGACAAAGCTTTTGTTTGCCCTAAATGCGGTGTTCTTCAAAGCAATAACACACCAGTTCAGGCCGAACAATTTCAGCAATCAAGCATAAAAGACAATGGCGGAATAGGCTGGGGGCTTCTTGGCTGCTGCATACCTATTGTGGGCCTTGTGCTTTTCCTTGTTTGGAAGGATACTAAGCCGCGCACAGCTAAGGCTGCCGGAATAGGCGCTCTTGTGGCTGTTATTATAGGTGTTGTTTATTATATTTTAATTGCTATTTTAGGTATAGGTGCCGTAGGAATAGGAATGATGTAATAAATGATTGATTTTATATACCGTTGTCTCCCAGTTGTTTTTGGGTGCCATTGTATAGACGAAAGGTCATTTCATTTTAGGGGCAGAAAATTTCCTATATGCTCAAGATGTACTGGCGAACTTGTGGGAATTGTTGTTTCGCTTTTTTTAAGCTTCGTATTCATACCAAAAGTGTGGATTTTGGCGCTTTTAATGGCGCCTATGGTTATAGACGGGTTCGCTCAGGCCCTTACATCCTATAAAAGCAATAATAAACGGCGGTTTATAACGGGATTTATGTTTGGATACGGCATTTTTACTCTTTTTATAATATCTACAATAGCAGTTTTTATGTTTGGGGTTAATATAGCAAAAAAATAAGTATAGAGCGTTAAAAATAGCGTCTGCCTTATGGTGGGCGCTTGTTTTTTATCTTATGTATAAGGCGGTGTTGCGCCATAGGTTAAATTATGATAAAATTTTTAAAGTTTATAAAATAAAATTGATAGGATTTTCCAAAAGGAGCAGATATACAAATGTGCGGTTTTTGCGGTTTTACTGGAGAGCTTATAGAAAGCGATGAAATACTTACAAAAATGATGGATAAAATTGTGCACCGCGGCCCCGACAGCGCCGGAAAGCATATAGACGGCGGAGTGGCCATGGGATTCAGAAGGCTAAGCATTATAGACCTTGACAACGGCTCCCAGCCCATGTATAACGAGACGGGGGACATTGTTATAACATTTAACGGGGAAATTTATAATTATCAGGAGCTTAGAGAGGAGCTTATACAAAAAGGGCACAAATTTAAAAACAACGCCGATACGGAAGTTCTTATACATGGCTATGAAGAGTATGGCAAAGAGCTTTTGAACAAACTTAGGGGAATGTTCGCTTTTGTTATATGGGACAGCACTAAAAAAGAGCTTTTCGGCGCCAGGGATTTTTTTGGTATTAAGCCCTTTTATTACGCAAAGTGCGGAGACAATCTTGTTTTTGCCTCAGAGATAAAAAGCATACTTGAATATCCGGGAATAAAAAAAGAAGTAAACAAAGACGCCCTTGAGAATTATCTTTCATTCCAATATTCGGTTTTACCGGAAACGTTTTTTGAAGGCATTTTTAAGCTTATGCCGTCCCATTGCCTCAGCTTTAAAAACGGCGAGCTTAATATAGAAAGATATTGGACGCCTGTGTTTGACGACGCTCTTAAAAACAAAACATTCGACGAGGCGGCAGCTCTTATTGACGAGGCTATGCAGGATTCCGTTAAAAAGCATAAAATAAGCGATGTTGAGGTCGGCTCGTTTTTGTCAAGCGGCGTCGACTCCAGCTATGTGGCGGCCAGCTTCCATGGGGACAAAACCTTTACAGTCGGCTTTGATTACGCTAAGTATAACGAGATAGATTACGCCAAAAGCCTTTCGGAGAAAATAAAAATTGACAATTACAGCAAGCTTATAACAACTGATGAATATTGGAACGCCATACCTGAAGTTCAGTATTATATGGACGAGCCTTTGGCGGACCCTGCGGCCATAGCCCTTTATTTTGTGAGCCAAACGGCGGCCAAATATGTTAAAGTAGCTCTTTCGGGCGAGGGAGCCGATGAGTTTTTCGGCGGATACAACATATATAAAGAACCAGACGCTTTAAGTGCCGTAACGTGGATACCTAAGCCTATAAGAAAAGCGATGGCTGGAATTGTGAAAGCTATACCTTTTAAATTTAAAGGCAAAAATTATATAATAAGAGCCAGCAAAGATTTAGAGGAACGTTTTATAGGAAACGCCAATATGTTCAGCGTTGAGGAGCGAAACAAGATACTTAAAAGCGTAAGCGGAAAATATACGCCTCAAATGATAACAAAGCCACTTTACGACAAGGTTAAGGGTATGGATGATGTTACAAGAATGCAGTATATAGACCTTAATTTGTGGCTTATAGGAGATATACTTTTAAAGGCTGACAAAATGAGTATGGCTCATTCCCTTGAGGTAAGGGTGCCTTTCCTTGACAGGAAGGTGTTTGACGTGGCAAGACATCTTCCCAAAAGGTATAAGGTAACAAAAGAAAATACTAAGGTGGCAATGCGTCACGCGGCAAACAAATATCTCCCGGATATGGTGGCGGAAAAGAAAAAACTGGGATTCCCCGTACCCATAAGAATTTGGCTTAAGGATGACAAGTATTTCAGCATTGTTAAAGAGGCTTTCTCCGGCGGAGCGGCCAAGGAGTTTTTTAAGACAGATGAAATATTAAAGCTGCTTTATGACCATAAAAATGGAAAAAATGACAACAGCAGAAAAATATGGACAATATATATGTTCCTTGTGTGGCATAAAAAATATTTTGAGCAGGCCGCTTGACAAATTTGTTCTGCTTTGGTAGATTATATTACAAATGAATATGGCCGCTGTGATAAAGAAGAGTAGCTTGTTTGGACTTTTAAGAGAGCTTTTGGTTGGTGCAAAAAAGTATGTCCGGTTTGTGAATGGAGCTTTTGAGCGGTATTTTTTAAAGAGGACGCTTATGCGTCAAAAAGGGTGGAACCGCGGAAGACAACCTTTCGTCCCTTACGTTTTGTAAGGGCGAAAGGTTTTTTTCGTGAGCAAAAATTTTAAGGAGGAGTTTTAAATGGCGGTTGAGAAAACCATGGAAAAAATAGTGGCTTTGGCTAAGGCAAGGGGCTTTGTGTATCCAGGAAGCGAGATTTATGGCGGCCTTGCCAACACTTGGGACTATGGTCCTTTGGGTGTTGAGCTTAAAAACAATGTTAAAAGGGCTTGGTGGAAGAAATTTATTCAGGAAAGCAAATATAACGTTGGCGTTGACTGCGCCATACTTATGAACCCTCAAACATGGGTTGCCTCGGGACACGTTGGCGGTTTCAGCGACCCTCTTATGGACTGCAAAGACTGCCATGAGAGATTTAGGGCTGACAAGATTATTGAAGAATATCTTGACACCCATGGACATATGGGCGAGGTTGCCGACGGCTGGTCAAACGAGAAAATGATGAACTTTATAAAAGAAAACAACATTGCCTGTCCTTCCTGCGGAGGCCACAACTTTACTGATATAAGGCAGTTTAATCTTATGTTTAAAACATTCCAAGGTGTTACAGAAGACAGTAAAAACATTGTTTATCTCCGTCCGGAAACGGCTCAGGGAATATTTGTTAATTTTAAAAATGTTCAGCGCACGACAAGAAAAAAACTGCCTTTTGGAATAGGTCAGATTGGAAAATCATTTAGAAATGAGATTACTCCAGGAAACTTTACATTCCGTACACGTGAATTTGAGCAAATGGAGCTGGAGTTCTTCTGCCAGCCGGGAACCGACCTTGAGTGGTTTGGATACTGGAAACAATATGCCATAGATTTTCTTAAAAAGCTTGGCATGAATCCTGAAAATACAAGGGTTCGCGACCATAGCCCAGAAGAGCTGAGCCATTACAGCAAGGCCACAACCGACATCGAGTATCTTTTCCCATTCGGCTGGGGAGAGCTTTGGGGCATAGCCGACAGAACAGATTTTGACCTTAAACAGCACCAACAGTACTCAACTGAGGACCTTGCCTATTTTGACCAGGACAAGAACGAAAAATATATTCCTTACTGCATAGAACCTTCATTGGGAGCCGACAGGGTTACTCTTGCTTTCCTTTGCGACGCCTATGACGAGGAGGTTGTAAGCGTTAAAGACGGAAAAGAGGATGTAAGAACAGTGCTTCATCTTCATCCGGCTTTGGCCCCTGTAAAAGCGGCCGTTCTTCCTTTAAGCAAAAAGCTTTCCGAAAAAGCTGATGAGATTTACTCAAGTCTTGCAAAGAACTTTAACGTTGATTATGACGAGGCCGGAAGCATAGGCAAACGTTATAGAAGACAAGATGAAATAGGCACGCCTTTCTGTATAACTGTTGATTTTGACACTGAAACGGATAGTTCCGTAACAGTACGCGACAGGGACACAATGGAGCAGGTTAGAATTAAAATTGACGAGCTTGAAAGCTATCTTAAAGAAAAGATTGAATTTTAATTAATAAATATCACAACATAAAACAGGAACCAATACTGATGTGTTGGTTCCTGTTTTATGTTTGTTCTTTGTATTTTCAGATAGAGTAAGGTTATTTATAAAATTAGGGGAAAAGTTTATTTTGCAGATACTTTAAATATATTTTGCTGTAAGTAAATTTATAAACAGGATTTGGCCATTAAATGTGATATATTATTATGGTAAGTCAAATTTTTATTGAAATTGTTGGAATTTATGATACTATAATAATGTGTAATTTAATCTATATAAAATTTTGGAAATGAGGAATTAAAGTGGACTATTGCCAGTCTTTAGAATATCTTGAGGAACTTTATGGAATGATTGGGTATGACCTTAGCCTTGTACGTATACAGGCCCTTATGGAGGATATGGGAAATCCTCAGGACAGCATGAATTTTATACATGTGGCTGGAACAAACGGTAAAGGCTCCATATGCTCAATGGTGTCCAGCGTACTTATGGAAGCCGGTTTTAAGGTTGGAATGTATACATCGCCTCATCTTGAGAAATATAACGAGAGAATAACAATTGACGAAAATCAAATTACCGATTTGGAATTTGCAGAATATATATCCGATATTAAAAGCAGATGTGAGAAAATAGTTAAAAAGGGCGTAGGTCAGCCTACTGTTTTTGAGGTTGTAACGGCCGCCGCATTTAAGTATTTTTATGACAAGGGCGTTGACTATGTTGTTCTTGAGGTTGGAATGGGCGGAAGGTGCGACGCCACAAATATTATAAAAAATCCGAAAGCCGCTGTAATAGCCTCCATAAGCATGGACCATATGGATTATCTGGGGGATACTATTGAAAAAATTGCCTATGAAAAAGGCGGTATAATTAAGGAAAATTGTCCAACAATATTGTTAACGGAGAATAAAGACGTTTATAACGTTATAAAAAGTATATGCAATGCCAAAAACTCAAAGCTTTATTTCTCAAATAAGACCGGAGCCATTGTTAAGAAACAAGACGTAACGGGAACTGTGTTTGACATAGACAATGGAGTTGTTTCCTACAAGGACGTAAAAATTGGCCTTATAGGAGAGTATCAGCTTATGAACGCTGCCGAGGTTTTGATGACTTTTAAGGCAATGGGCGACAATGGTTTGAAAATTGATGAGGAAACAGTTAAAAATGGACTTGAGAAAGCCAAGTGGAGCGGCAGAATGGAAATAGTTGAAAAAAATCCTATGGTTGTTCTTGACGGCGCCCATAACATAGATGGAATATCCATGCTTTCAAAGTCAATTAAAAAATATTTTTCTGGAAAAAATATAACAATGCTTATAGGCATACTTGGAGACAAGGAATATGAGAAAATGCTTGAGCTTATAATGCCTTGCGTTTCAAAAGCCGTATTTACGGAGCCTCACAGCGATAGAAGGTGGCATGTTGATGAGCTTAACTCACTTATATCAAAATATGGCATAGAGGCGTTTGTTGAAAAAGATATAGAAAAAGCCTATAATTTGGCAAAAAAAATAACTGATAAAAATGATGTTGTTGTATGCGCCGGTTCCCTTTATCTTATAGGCGAGCTTTATAAGCTGGCAAGAAAATCGGAAGGTGGAATAATATGATAAATTTTAAAGACGAGATAAAAAAATACGAGCCAATACTTGAGCTTAACGATATAGAGGATTCAATACACTCAACGGATATGAAGGACATAATGGACATGCTCAGCTATATATCAAGGGAAAACGCCGGTTCACCTTTCAACAGAAAAAGGGGCGGTGCCAATGATATGTAATAGGTGCGGTCATGAGGTGCGTTATGGAAATATATGCCCAAACTGCGGCATTGACGTTGTACTTTTTCAAAAAACAAGAACGGCCTCTCTTAGGCAGTATAATAAAGGCGTTGCCTTTGCCAGAGAAGGAGATTACAGCTCTGCCATAGACTGTCTTAGGGAATGTCTGCTTTTTGACAAACATAATTTTGTGGCCAGAAACCTTTTGGGTATAGCTTATTTTCAGGTTGGTCTTGTTACAGAGGCTCTTAAGGAATGGATTATAAGCGCATCTATAAGGAAAGAAAAAAATCCGGCTCAAAAATATATAGACTCTCTTCAAAAAGAAGCCAGAACCCTTGATAAATACAGCGATGCCATAAGCATGTATAACAATGCCTTGGAGCAGTTTAAAGCGGAAAATTATGATTTGGCAGTTATACAGCTTAAAAAGGCCGTTGATACAAATCCGGCTCTTGTTTGCGGCTGTAATTTGCTGTCGGCTTATTTTATAAGCGTAAACGAAAAATCAAAGGCAAAAAAATATATATATAAAGCTCTTAAAGTTGACAAAAAAAATCCAATGGCCTTGGGATATCTTGCGGAGATAACTCAAACGGATAAGACTCCTTCTTCTAAAGATGGTTACAGCGAAACCGGATATAATGAGAATGCCTCAGGAATTTCCTATAAAATAAAACATTCAATAAGGGCTGACGCGGTATTTTTTATATTGGGAGTAGTGGTTTCGGCAGCAGTATTTTTTACATTAGTTATGCCGTCGATTAATAACATGAATGAAGAAAGAGTTAACGAGCTTACGGCTCAAGTGAGCAGGCTTGAGGAAGAAAATCTTAACGGCACATCAACATTTGCCATTAAGTATAAAAATATGGAAGACGAGCTTGAAAGGCTTAGACAGGAAAATGAGCAGTATGAAGGTGAATACAGTGTGAAGCAAAGAGAGCTTGACATAGAGGCCGCTTCTAACGATATAACAGCTGGAAGATACTATGAAGCCGCCGATATATTATACAGCATTAATACGGACAATTTATCTGACGATGATATGGCTTCTATCAACAGTCTTAGAGCTCAATGCTATCCTCAGGCTGCGGAAATGTTTTTTGAGTCCGGTGAGGAAAAATTTAATAACGGCGACATGGAAAACGCTAAAATTGACCTTGAAAAATCGTTTGACATGGCTTCAGACCAAGCCTATTCAGATAACGCCATATATATTTTGGCCCAAATAAGCGAGAGTGAAGGGGATACATCGAAGGCGAGAGAATATTATGAACGAATATTAAACGATTTTACAACATCAGATGTTTTTGAATTGGCAAGAACACGCATTACAGAAATGGAAATGCCACAATAAAAATAATTACACGGCATGGTGAATGTGTCGGCAGAAATTATATAGACAAGACGCAAAAGTTTGAAAGCCCAAGTTCGGTTTTATATCGGAATGGGCTTTTGTAATTGAAAGAAGATATTTTTTATTGGAATATTCTGTAAACTCATTTTAAAAGAGCCGGTATGTCTTCTTCAACAATACTGATTAAAATCTAAAGTGATTTTTCTTATATACGTGGACTATAGTCAATAAAGTGGACACAATTTATAAAGAAAAAGTGCCGAGTACAGCTACTTAGAGCTGTGCCCAGTACCATTCTT
>CAJFUS010000002.1 GCA_904420235.1 Candidatus Neoanaerotignum tabaqchaliae | reverse complement strand
TTTGCGGAGCAAAAATACTGACTATGTACCGGAAAGATGTCCGGCGGCTTTGCCGTTTTTGCGGAGCAAAAATACTGACTATCCCCTTTTTCCTTCCGCATACAAAATTTAAACAACCAAT
The DNA here is from genome assembly GCA_904420235.1 of Candidatus Neoanaerotignum tabaqchaliae. Taxonomy (GTDB): domain Bacteria; phylum Bacillota; class Clostridia; order Lachnospirales; family Anaerotignaceae; genus Neoanaerotignum_A; species Neoanaerotignum_A tabaqchaliae. The sequence goes on along the minus strand of CAJFUS010000002.1, from coordinate 10,654 downwards.
TCAAATCTTATTAGGCGCTTAAGCCATCCACAGCCCCATTATTTTCACGAATTTCCGAAAGTTCATTGATATTTACAATATCAATACTTCCGTCCTTTCTCTTTATTCTTGCAAGATTAGCATACTCTGGAGTATTTTTATTTTCGTCATCGCTATACTCTGCCAAAGAATATGGAAGGTCACTCCAGAAAAAAGTAATCGCAACCCTATCTCCAGTTGAGTTTTCTATCATTTCATCTGCTATAAAAGCTCTCCACTCGTCATTCCAATAGTATGTTCTTTCAACCTGCCTTTCTTCTTGCAGTGTGTATGTGTCATCAAGAGGAATATTTTTGCTTTGATTGTCAGACGACGTAAGATACTCATGGCTGTATACATTTTTTATAACCGGATTGTCTCCATTTTCAAACACACTTTTTGTACTTTGCGTAACTCTTTCCCAGTCGCTGGGCGCTTCTGTGCCGTCACCATTCCAAGCCGTGTTCCAATCAGTTCTTATTCTAACAGGGTCACTGAAAATTTGACCAAAACCATTTTTACTGTCGTCCCAAAGAAATCCATGTGAATACTCTATTTTCTCAAAGGCACCTATTTTATCATTAAATTCCTCATTTATAAAAACAGCGTCTCTTTTCTCATTCTGCATATAAACAGTTCTTGGATTACGAGAATCAAAAAATACACCCATTTCATCAAGATATGTAAAATCACCTTTTTCATCGCCTTTATAAGCGCTTATTAAAGTATACCGCGGCCCAAAATACGCGTCTATAACAGCGTCCTCCCTTTGTCCAGAACCAGTTATATCTCCATAAAGCACAGCCACTTCAACAATTTCCTCAGGAGTAACCTCTGCCTCTCTTCCAGAATCGGCAAGCATTATTCTCGCTATTTTCTGCTTTACCTCCTCATCTGATATGTTGCTTAAATCATCTCTCGTTATAATCTCTGTTTTTCCAAATATGCTTATACATACAACAAAAAATGCCGCCGCTATCACAAGCATTGCTGCAAAAGCTTTTTTTCTCATAACATCACCTTTAAAAATTTTACTGTTATAATATATGTATGTTCAAGCAGCAGCTATTCCCAAAATTGTAAAACATGTTCATCATATATTACAAAAAATATTAATATGCACTTATATAAAAGCGACTTAATATAAAGTTTATTAATAACATAAAAATACATTTTTTATATTTACTAAACTCGATAAATATGTCTTGCAGTTTTTAAGAAAATTTTTATAAGCTGATTTTTTAGTATATATATTCAATTTATTTTCAGCACCATATTAAATTTTTATTAAAAAAACAGAAAGCTCTCCGCTTAATAACCGTTAATCAGAAGCACACAAAAACTCTGATTATCTGAAGTATTAAGCCTTCGCTTTCTGCTTAATTTTAATAAACAAGCTATTATTTTATAAGCCAATGCTTAAACCCGTTAAGTAAAAACCCACATGGCCTAAGGAAAAATTATATTAATATTATTTCACTCATAAGCTAATTTCTCACTCCAAAAGGCAAAACAGCATTACAATACTTTTGAGAGAAAATCCTTAAGCCTCTGATTTTGAGGATGCTCAAAAAAGTCTTTAGGATTATTCTGCTCAGCTATAACTCCGTTGTCAATAAACAACACTCTGGTGGCAACCTCACGCGCGAAACCCATTTCATGTGTCACAACAACCATTGTCATTCCGTCATCGGCAAGCTTTTTCATAAGCTGCAAAACCTCGCCAACCATTTCCGGGTCAAGAGCGCTTGTAGGCTCGTCAAACAAAAGTACATCTGGATTCATAGCAAGAGCTCTTGCTATGGCTATTCTTTGCTGTTGTCCTCCGGAAAGCTGTTTTGGATAAGAGTTTGCTTTATCCGGAAGACCTATTCTATTAAGAAGCTCCATAGCCTTTTTATCCGCTTCAGAATCGCTCATAATTCCAAGTTTAACAGGTGCCAGCTTTATATTTTCCTTAACCGAAAGATGTGGAAAAAGATTAAACTGCTGAAAAACCATTCCCATTTTTTGTCTAATAGCGTCTATATTTGCTTTCGGGTCAGTAATATCCTTTCCCTCAAAAGTTATAGTTCCCTTCGTAGGCTCCTCCAAAAGATTAAGACAACGCAGAAATGTTGATTTTCCAGAGCCGGAAGGACCTATTATAACAACTTTCTCGCCCTTATATATGTGTTCGTCAATTCCTTTTAAAACCTCATGTGTTCCAAAACTTTTTTTAAGGCCCTTAACGTCTATCACTTTCGCGCAGCCTCCTTTCAAGCAAAGTAAGAAGCTTTGATAATATAATTACAATAATAAGGTATATTATAGCAACGGCTACAAGGGGCAAAAAAGCCTGATATGTACGTCCCTGTATAATAAGGGCGCCTTTTACCATATCCTTAAGTCCTATAACTGTAACAAGGGAAGTGTCCTTCAAAAGCGTTATCATTTCATTTCCAAGGGCCGGAAGTATGTTTTTAATGGCCTGAGGAACAATTATATAACGCATTGTTTTTATATAATTAAGACCAAGAGAACGTCCCGCCTCCATTTGTCCGGCGTCTATTGACATTATTCCGCCTCGTATAATTTCCGCAACATACGCTCCGGAGTTTATACCAAAAGCGATTATGGCAACCATAATTGTGTTTGTTGACGACGCGAATATAACAAAATACATTATAAGAAGTTGAACCATCATAGGCGTTCCTCTTATAACTGTTAAATATATCTTGCATATTACATTAAGCACGCCAAGTATAACATATCCCAAGCCTTTTGATTTTTTATGCCTGCGTTGGTCATGGGCGGAGCGTATAACAGCCACCATAACACCAATTATAACGCCAAGTATAAGAGCGCCTATTGCTACGGTTATGGTAACGCCAAGTCCTTTTACTATATACTGCCATCTGTCGTCCTCAATAAAGCTTTGATTAAAATCGCTTAAAAACTCTTGATAATGGCTTGAAAACCATTCACCCATAAAATTTCCCCTTTTCATGCCAAAGGCAAACTATAAAAACAGGGGCGGTGCGTATCCGTCCCTGCATAAACCTGTTTTAATTACTCAGCTGTAATGTATTTGTCAATTATTGACTGTATTGTTCCGTCCTCTTTAAGTTCTGCAAGCGCAGTATTAAGCTGGTCAAGAAGCTCTGTGTTTTCTTTAGCTACAGCTATGGCGTAATCCTCTACGGCATATTCTGTATCAAGAATTTTAAGTCCTTCGTTTGCCTCAACAAACGCCTTGGCAGGCTCGTTGTCTATAACAACAGCGTCAACTTTTCCAGTTTTAAGAGCCTCAACGGCATTAGCGCCTGTTGTATAAGCTATTACGCTGTCCTCGCCGTAATCATCAGAGCAATATATGTGTCCTGTTGTAGACTCTTGAACGCCAATTTTATGTCCCCCAAGGTCATCAGGGCTTGCTATTTCAGAATCCTCTGTAACTATTATAGACTGTATTCCTGTTGCGTAGCTGTCTGTAAAGCTTACGTTTTCCTCTCTGTCTGGAGTTACTGTCATTCCGGCAAGAACCATGTCAATTTTTCCTGTCTGAACAGCTGTAATAAGCGAGTTAAAGTCCATATCCTCAATGGTTACGTCTTTTCCAAGCTTCTCTCCAAGGGCTCTGGCAATATCCGCATCAATTCCAACAATCTCATCGTTTTCATAATATTCATACGGTGGGAAAGCGGCGTTTGTTCCCATTATAAGAGTTCCGCCTGAGGAAGTATCATCAGTTGTAGCCTCTGACGATGTTGAGGCAGAAGCTGTTTCACTGCCCGAAGCCGCAGCGCTTGAGGAAGATGTTCCACTGGAGCATGCTGCGAGCGAAGCGCACATTAAGGCCGCAGCAAGTATAAGTGATAATTTTTTCATTTGAAAATCTCTCCTTAAAGTTTAAAGTTTTATAAAATCATAAAACAAAGTATATACTCAAAAACTAATTTTTGCAACAGCTAATTGCATAAATATTCATAAAAAAGCCTGTGAAACTCACAGGCTCAATAAAATACTTAATTATTCGGCAGCTGGCTCCTCTGTTTTTTCAACATCAACGCCGTCCGCCTCTTTTTTGCTGAGACTGATTTTTTTAGCTTCAGTGTTTACTTCAAGAACTTTAACTTTAATCACATCGCCTATTTTAAGCTCGTCCTCTGGCTTAACAACATGCTTGTTGGCAATTTGAGAGATATGAACAAGTCCGTCAACTCCAGGCTCAAGCTCTATAAAAGCTCCAAAAGGAACCATACGTACAACCTTGCCTTCTACTATTGAACCGGCAGGATATTTATCGGCAGCCGAAAGCCATGGATTAGGCGTAACGTTTTTAAGTGAAAGAGAAATTTTGCCTTTCTCCTTGTTTACATCAAGAACAACAACCTCAACCTCGTCGCCTTCTTTAAGAATTTCTCTTGGGTTTGTTATACGTCCCCAGCTCATTTCGGATATGTGGATAAGTCCGTCAATTCCGCCAAGATTTACAAAAGCGCCAAAGTCAGTAATTCTGCTTACTGTGCCTTTAACCTTGCTTCCAATTTCAAGAGATGCGAAAATAGCATCTTTCTTTGCCTGAGCCTCTTTTTCAATAAGAGCTTTGCGTCCTCCTATAATTCTGCGTTTGCTTCTGTCAAGCTCAATAATGTTGAACTCAAGATTTTGACCTTTAAATACGCTAAGGTCATCAACAAATTTGTTTGAAACCTGTGATGAAGGTATAAAAACCCTTATTCCGTTAACAACGGCAATAATTCCGCCTTTAACAACATCTGTAACCTTGCCTTCAACTGTAAGGTTTTCATCATAAGCTTTTTGTATATCGTCAAGGCCTTTCATAGACTCAACGCGTTTTCTTGAGAGAAGCACGTTGCCATCGCCATCGTTAACCCTTAAAACATAAACGTCAATCTTGTCGCCCACATTAAGCTCTTTGCTTGGAAGAGCGTTAGGGTCGCTGCTGTACTCGCTTTTTGTTATAATGCCGTCAGATTTATATCCGAGATTTACAGAAACCTCCTCATTTGAAATCTGAATTACAGTTCCTGTAACAATATCGCCTGTATGTAATGTAACCAAGTGTTCGTCAAGGAGCTGCTGGAAGGAAAGTTCTCCATCATCCTTTGAATTTTTCACTGCATCGTTTAAAGCCTCACTCATAGTACCAATAACCTCCTTTATTATTGCCGGCGGCGTAGACGCACCAGCAGTTATACCGATTTTATCATTTTTATCGAAAATATTCAACAATAAATCGGAAATTGTTTCAATATTAAGGGTATTTTCGCAATTTTTTTTGCAAATTTCATAAAGCTTTTGAGTATTTGAACTTTTCTTGTCGCCTATAACAATCATTTTATCAACGCTTGATGAAATTTCGGCTGCTTCTTTCTGTCTTGTGCTAGTTGCCGAGCATATTGTGTTAAACACAGAAACATTGTAAGCTTTTGATTTTATCAAATTAACAATATCGTCAAAAAGACTTTTTCTAAATGTCGTTTGAACAACAACTGTGTATTTTTTACCTTCTTCAGGGGCAAAATTTTCCGCTTCGTCAAGGCTCTTAAATATAAATGCGCTGTTTTCACACCAGCCGTTAATTCCAATAACCTCCGGGTGTTCTCTGTCACCAATAATTATTATCCTGGCTCCATTTTTGTATTCATCATTTACAATATCGTGTATTTTTTTCACAAAAGGACATGTTCCGTCTATTATTTTAAGTCCTTTTTCGTTAATTATGTCATATATGTTTTTGCCAACGCCATGAGAACGCAAAACTATTGTCCCCTTTTCTATTCCATCTATGGTGTCAACACATTTCACACCCTTGCTCTCAAGCTCTTTTGTAACGATTTTATTGTGTATTATAGGCCCATAAGTATATATATCATCTTTTCCGTCTATGGCTTTGTAAACGGCTTCTATGGCTCTGTTTACGCCAAAACAAAACCCTGCCGATTTGGCCAGAAGTATCTCCATATTATTTCATTCCCGTCTTTTGTTTTATTATATCAATAATTTTGTTTTTAACCTGTTCTATTGATAAAAACGTTGTGTCTATCTCAACAGCGTCATCGGCTTTTTTCAGAGGGTTAAACTCTCTGTTCATGTCGTTAAAATCTCTTTGCTCAATTTGCTTTTTAACCGACTCAAAATCATATTTAAGCCCCAGCTTGTCAAGCTCGCCGCAGCGTCTTTTCGCCCTTTCCTCAGCGCTTGCCGAAAGAAATATTTTAACAGGGGCGTTTAAAAGCACATTTGTGCCTATATCACGTCCGTCCATAACAACCGACATTCCCTGTGCCATTTTGCGCTGCATATCTACAAGCTTTTCACGCACTTCTTTTATAACAGCCACATCAGAAGCTCCGGCTCCAGCCCTTTGGCTCCTTATCTCATTTGTAACATCAACGCCGGAAAGGAATATCTTCTGCCCACCGTTTTCCTGTTTTATATCCATTTGAACGCTGTTCAAAGCCTTAACTACGTCTTTTCTGTTTTTTGTATCAACGCCATTGTTTATACAGTATAAAGCCACAGTTCTATACATGGCCCCCGTATCTATATAGGTTATATTAAGCTCCTTTGCCAAAAGCCTTGCCACAGTGCTTTTGCCGCTTCCGGCCGGCCCGTCTATGGCAACAGAATAAATATTCATTATATTATCCCCCTCAGGCTTAATTAATATCGGGACGAAGAATTTTTGCCCCGCCCATATATACATGCTTTGCCTCGGTCTGCTTTAAATTGTTATCGGCGCTTACCATACATCTTAAACACATCTCAAGGCTGCCTTCCACATACATCTCCTGAAAACACATTAAAGCGGCTTTTGTAATTCCAAGCTCTCTGGCGGCAACGGCCGGATAGGCCTTGTCAATATCCCTTGTGGCGGTAAATATAACCGAAACTATGTCATCTGTTTTAAGACTGTTTCTGTCTATTATTTCCAAAAGCATTTCTTTCGTTTTGCTTAATATCTCGTCTTTTTTATTAATATCGCAAGTGACGGCTCCTCTTATGCAAACCATTTTAATCCTCCTCAGAACAAACGCTTGAACCGGCCGCAAAACCGGTTGAAAAAGCTATTTGAAGATTATATCCTCCCGTATAGGCGTCACAGTCTATAACCTCTCCGGCAAAGTATAACCCTTTAACTATTTTAGACTCCATTGTTGATGGGTTTATTTCATCAACAGCCACTCCGCCCCTTGTTATAACAGCTTGTCCGAAACCATAATCCCCAGTTATTGTAAGAGGAAGAGCCTTTATAAGCATACACAATTTCTTTCTTTCGTCCTTTGTTATATCGTGAACCTTCTTAAAACCGTCTATGCCAGAAAGCCTTATAATAACCGGTATAAGTTTTTTAGGCAAAAGCTCATCAAGGGCGTTGTTAAAATCCTTATTTATAAATTTTTCAAAATCCCTTAATATTCTCTGGTCAAGAGCCTTAAAGTCAAGGGCCGGTTTAAGGTCTATATAAAGATAAGCCTTTTTTTCCCCTAAATTTGTTATATGACAGCTGGCGCTCAATATAATAGGTCCAGACACACCAAAATGGGTAAAAAGCATTTCACCAAAATCCTCATAAATTCTTTTGCCCTTTTCGTCCTTAAGAACTATGGCAACATTTTTAAGGCTGAGACCCATAAGCTCTTTACACCACTCTTCTTCGGCCCTGAGAGGAACAAGAGACGGCACAAGCTTTGTTACACTGTGGCCGCACTTTCTGGCAAAATCATATCCGTCGCCTGTTGAACCGGTTCCGGGATATGAAAGTCCGCCTGTGGCTATTATAACAGCGTCAGATAAAAACTCCCTCCCATTTTCAAGACGTATTCCCCGTACTCTGCCGTCTTTTATAATAACTTCCTTAACACGGGAATTATAGTGCACGGCAACACCGTTTCTTTTCATATTTCTCTCAAGAGCCAAGGCTATATCCGCCGCCCTGTCACTTACTGGAAACACCCTGTTTCCCCTCTCAACCTTTGTTTTAACGCCAAGGGATTCAAAAAACTCAACTGTATCCTCGTTTGTAAAGCCATATAGAGCGCTGTAAAGAAAATATGGATTTTGTGGTATATTATTTATAAAATTATCAACATCGCTGTTGTTTGTAACATTACAGCGGCCTTTTCCCGTAATATATATTTTTTTGCCGGATATGGGATTTCTTTCAAAAACCTGCACATTGTTTCCATTTTTAGCCGCCGTTCCCGCGGCCATCATTCCGGCGGCTCCGGCTCCTATAACAATAACATTTCCCATTTCAGCCTCCAATTAAATAATACCGTTGTCCGGTATATGAGAGCTGTCGTTTAAAACCCTCAAAAGATTTCCGCCTTTTTTAAGTTCCAAAAGAGTTATAGATGTATTGTCAATCCAAGTTTTATTATACCACTCGCCCTCAATATCAAGCAGATACTTAACTATAAGCCGTATAATTCCGCCGTGCGAAACTATGGCCACACTAATATTATCCTTTCCGTCCAAAACCATGTTAAGACCCTTTTTTATTCTTTCGGTAACGGCGTCAAAACTTCCGTCTCCTGGGAACGTATGGGCCTCTGGATGAATAAGAAAGTCGTCAAACTCAGCGCCATACAGCGCCGAAAGCTCGTCCCTTGTTTTTCCTTCCCAAATGCCAAAGTTAATTTCTTTAAAATATTCCGATGTCTTAAGCTCAAGGTCCTTTTTTTCGGCTATCGGCTCCGCCGTTTTAACAGCTCTTTTTAGCGGCGATGAGTAAATCTCATCCAGCTTTATATTTCTAAACCTTTCACTTAGAAGCCTTGCCTGCTCAATTCCTCTTGAACTAAGCTCAATATCAGTCCAGCCCTGAAACCTTTTAACAGTGTTCCACTCGGTTTCCCCATGCCTTATAAGATAAAGTCTAATCATTTTAAAAATCCTTTCACCAAAACAAAGTGCCCCTTTAAGAGGCACATAAATATCAAAGTTTTTTTAAATAAGCCACTTCTTTGTCCGTAAGATAGCGGTAGGAACCTTTTTTAAGATCGCCAAGCTCAATTTCTCCGGTGCCAACACGTTTAAGAGTAGCTACCGGGTGCTTTATGGCCTCGCACATTTTTCTTACCTGCCTGTTCTTGCCCTCGGTAATTGTTATTTTGCAAACACAGTATTTTCCCAAATCCTCAACAATCTCAAGTCTTGCCGGCTGTGTTTTCCAGCCGTCAATTTCAATTCCCCTTCTAAAAGCGGCTATATTGTTGTCGTCGGGCCTGCCAAAAAGCTTGGCTATATATGTTTTTTCAACTTTCTTACTGGGATGTGTAAGCTTAAATGTAAGCTCGCCGTCGTTTGTTAAAATCAAAAGCCCCGATGTATCATAATCAAGCCTTCCAACAGGAACAACCCTTTCTTTAACTCCTTTTATAAGGTCCATCACCGTTGGGCGGTTAAACTGGTCTTTAACGGTTGTAACAAATCCCTCCGGCTTATTAAGCATTATGTATACAAGCTTTTCGCTTTTTTTAACGGGCTTTCCGTCATAAAAAACTTCATCTTTCACATCGTCAACTTTAGTTCCAAGCTCGGTTACCGTAACGCCGTTAACTTTAATCCTTCCGGCAAGTATAAGCTCCTCGGCCTTTCTTCTAGAGGCTATACCAGCCTCAGCCAGAAACTTTTGCAGTCTAACTTCCATTTTCCTTCCTCCTGAATTTTATCATATACATAGTATAAACTTAAAATCCATATTTAGCCAGAGGTTTATTACTTTTTTAAGACAAGAGTTAAAATCGTGGCGCTCAACGTTACTATCAGCCAGTATATTCGTTTCAAAAAGCTTCTCTCCGTTTTCGGTATAAACGCTTGCTTTTCCAACAATTTCACCTTTCAAAACCGGCGCTTCTATATAATTTTTAAACTCTATATCCGTTCTTAAATTTTCTGCTTCCTCGGCAGATATACATGCCCAGCCTTCATTCTCTGTTTCGGTGGATACAAATCCATCTTTAGAAACGGCCACGGGCGCGTTTCCTGTGTCGGCTCCGCCGTCCATAATCTTTACCAAACTGAAATTATCAAAGCCATAATCCAGTATTTTCTTAGTATCACTCCATTTTCTCTCTTTACCAAGACTTCCCCAGCCGCTGGCAAGAACAACTGATATAAGAGTCATTCCGTTCCTTTGAGCAGCTCCAACAAAACAATTTCCGGCCCTTCCGGTAAATCCTGTTTTAACGCCTATGGCTCCGCTGTATTCGTTTAAAAGCCGATTTTTGTTATATACCGTATAGCTTTTTTCATCCATATTTTTAAGAGGTATTGTAATTGACGGAGTGTTTATTATTTTTAAAAATTCCTCGTTTTTAAGGGCATATCTTGTAATAAGAGCCATATCATAGGCGGTTGAGTGGTGATTTCCACTGTCAAGGCCGTTAGGCGTAACAAATTCTGTGTTTAAGGCTCCTATCTGTATGGCTTTTTCATTCATCATATGGGCAAAACCCTCAACAGAACCTCCTATATGCTCCGCTATGGCAACAGCGGCATCATTACTCGACTGAAGCATAAGAGGATATAAAAGGTCATAAAGCCGGTGTTTTTCTCCCCTCGCAAGGCCCATTTTAACTTTTGGAGCTGCGGCGGCTGTACCGGAAGTCTCAACAATCTC
>CAJFUS010000001.1 GCA_904420235.1 Candidatus Neoanaerotignum tabaqchaliae | reverse complement strand
TTTAAAGCGGGGGTGCGCCAAGCGCGCTGAGAGAGTCCCTTTGAACCTGATATGGTTAGTGCCATCGTAGGGAATGCTTGTTATGTTTTATTGCTGTTTAACGGCGTCCCCAAAAAAATATGAGGACGCCGTTTTATTTTTTGGTTTAAGAATTGAGGAAAAATATGCTTAAGTTTAAAGACGTTACTTTTAAATATGCCAGCGACGATTTTTATATGACAGATAAACTATCATTTAGTGTTGAGAAAGGCGAGTTTATATCGTTAATAGGAGCCAGCGGCTGCGGAAAAAGCACTATTTTCAGGCTTATAAACGGTCTTGAAAAGGATTATTCCGGCGATATATTTTTTAACTGGGAAAATATAAAAAACATGAAAAATTACAGCGCCTACATGCCTCAAAGGGATTTGCTGTATCCTTGGCGCACAATAGAGAAAAATATATGCCTTCCAATGGAAATACAGAAAAAAAGCAAAATTGAGATGGCCCAAAGGGCCGAGGAAATGCTTAAAGAAGTTGGCCTTTGGGATTATAAAGATAAATTTCCAAGGGACCTTTCAGGAGGAATGCGGCAAAGGGCCTCATTTGCCAGAACGCTTATGTCCGGAGCTAAGCTGCTGTTGCTTGACGAACCATTTTCCGCCCTTGATTCCATAACAAGAATAGGCCTTCAGGAATGGCTTTTAGATGAATGGCGAAAGCATAAAAAAACAGTCCTTTTTGTAACCCATGATGTTGAGGAGGCTCTGTTCCTTTCTCAAAAGGTATTTATAATAACCGAAAGGCCTATAAGTCATTTTGAGGAATATAACATACCCCTTGATTATCCAAGAAACAGAGAGGGACTTAAACGCCCTGATATAGTTTCCCTTAAAGAGGAGCTTATTAAAAAATTAAGGAGAGATGAGCAAAAATGAGAAAAAATATACCGGCTGTTGTTTTAACCATAGCCATTTTAATTTTGTGGCAGATTGTGGCGGTTGTTATAAATGCGGCTTATATACTGCCTTCTCCAACACAGATAATAGCCAAAATATGGGAGCTTAGGGCAAATCTTTTTTTAGTACAGCTTCCGGCCACAATGTCCGTTACTTTTTTAGGACTTTTGATATCAATAGTTTTTGGCGTTGGACTCTCGGTTATTATGGATTTAAACAAAAAAATAGCCGATGCGGTATATCCTATAATAATAGCCTCCCAAACAATACCAACAACGGCCATAGCGCCCCTTTTTGTGCTGTGGTTTGGATACAGCATATGGGCGCGGGTGCTTGTTACAATACTTATAACGTTTTTTCCTATAACCATAACTGTTTATGACGGGTTCCGCTCTACAAAGCGGGAAATGGAGGAACTTCTTTTAACATACGGCGCCGGAAAAAAAGACGTATTTTTAAAGCTTAAAGTTCCAACAGCTCTTCCATATTTTTTCTCGGCCATAAAAATGGCAATACCATTAAGCGTTATAGGGGCGGCCATAGCGGAATGGCTTGGCGCTCAAAGCGGACTTGGATATTTCAGCAAAAGAATGATGACTCAGCTTGACGGGGCAGCGGTTTTTGCTCCAATAGTTATTTTGTCGTTATGTGCTATGGTTTCTGTTGCCATAGTGGGTATTATTGAGGATAAATGTGTTAAGTGGCGGAACGATATTTAACAAATAATGATATGCGGCGTGGAGTGCATAGAATCAATTACAGGATAAGTGTTTTGTTCCTACTTTTATGAATAAATTGTCAGAGATTTTTAGCTCTTTGCTAATTTATTAACTGTAAAAATTGGAGCCAATGTGTTTAAAATATGGCGTTAATTGAAAATAGGATTTATTAACAAAATATTTAGGGAAACAGGCATAAAAAGAATTTTTGAAAGTGTGACGGTTTAAAGAGGAAAGTATTTTGAAATAAAGTAAGAATTCTTAACAAAGGCAAAGTCTTTAAATTGTTTTTCAAAGAGAGATAATTAAATATGAAGCGAGGGTTTATTGATTTAAATTTGGGAAGCTGAAATTAGATTTTTCATAATATGCTGAACCGTATACCAAAAATACGGTTTTTTTATGCGGTTTTATATTAAATACAGCAAAATTCATATTTTATTCACAAAGATGTAGTAAAATTATATGAAATTAAGTATAATATTTAAGTTAGACATATTATTGATATTTAAAATCCGTCGCTTTTAAAGCGGCTGTGCGGAGGGGATAGGTTTTGATAGAGGTAAAAAACCTTGTTAAAAATTATGGGAAATACGAGGCTGTTAAAAATATCTCGTTTAGAGTTGAGTCTGGCGAAATTATAGGCTTCCTTGGTCCAAACGGCGCCGGAAAGTCCACAACAATGAATATAATAACAGGATACATATCAGCCACAAGTGGAGAGGTGTCAATAGACGGTTTTGACATATTAAAAAATCCAAGAGAGGCCAAAAAGAGAATAGGCTATCTGCCGGAAATACCGCCTCTTTATACAGATATGAGCGTTAGGGAATATCTTGAGTTTGCCTCAGACCTTAAAGGCGTTAAAAAAAGCGATATAAAGCCGATGATTGAAGACATAATGGATAAAATAAAAATTTCTCATGTGTCAAACAAGCTCATTAAAAACCTTTCAAAAGGGTACAGACAAAGGGTAGGTTTGGCTCAGGCCCTTGTGGGATACCCGGAGGTTCTTATACTTGACGAGCCTACCGTTGGCCTTGACCCGAAGCAGATTATAGAGATACGCGACCTTATAAAAGAGCTTGGAAAAAGCCATACAATAATATTAAGCTCCCATATACTTTCAGAGGTAAGCGCCGTTTGTACGCGTGTTATAATTATAAACGGCGGAAAAATTGTGGCCAGCGACACGCCTGACAGGCTTTCGGAAAGTTTAAGCTCCAACAGCTTTAAAATAAGACTTAGAGGCGACATGGGCAAAATTAAGGAGTCCTTTGAATCAAGCGGTAATTTTTCGGCTTTTGATATGGTTTCGTCTGCCGAGGAAGGAACCTTTGACATAACAGTTTCGGGAAAAGACGGAGTTGACGTCCGTGAGGAGGCCTTTAACATAGCCGTTAAAAATGGGTTTACCCTTCTTCTTATGCGCCCTGAAAGAAAATCTCTTGAGGACGTATTCCTTGAGATTACGGAAAATCCCGATTCCTACTTAGAGCCTGAAAAAGAAGATGAGGTTGAAGTGGCGTTGGAGGACGAAAAAAATAATGATAATAAGGAGGGGGAAAAATGAAGGCTATATATAAAAGAGAAATAAAAATGTACTTTAATTCTATGATAGGGTATGTGTTTATAGCTTTTTTTGTGCTTATAACCGCTATTTATTTCTCAATACAAAATATACTTTCTTTAAGCCCAGATTTTCAATATGTTTTCAGCTCTGTTATAATGATGTTTCTTATATTGGGGCCTATGCTTACAATGCGTCTGCTTTCAGAGGAAAAAAAGCAGAAAACGGACCAGCTTCTTTTAACAAGCCCTGTAAGCATACCAGGCATAGTTCTTGGAAAGTATCTGGCGGCCGTAACGGTATTTTTAATATCTCTTTTAATAACGGCCATATTCCCTATAATACTTTCTTTTTACGCTGAGGTTGCGGCGGCGCAGATTATAGGCTCATACATAGGCTTCTTCCTTTTGGGAAGCGCTTTTATAGCCGTGGGACTTTGGATATCCTCCATTACGGATAATCAAATAGTTTCGGCGGTAGCCACATTTGTTGCCATATTCCTTCTTTTAATGGTTGAAACAATAGTTTCTTCAGCTTCCGGCTCTCAAAGTTTCTCGCTTATGTTCGCTGGAATATTGGCCCTTGCGGTGGCTTTATACTTCTATTACAACACAAAAAACGCAGAAGTTGGAATATCGGTGTTCATTGTGTGCGCCGCTGTTATATTGATATTGTATTTTGTTAAAAGAGATATTTTTACGGGCCTTGCCGGAAATTTTGCCATGATGTTTGCTGTTTTAACAAGGTTCAACAACTTTGCCATGGGCCTTCTTGATGTTTCGTCTATAGCTTATTTTATTTCTTTTATAGCCGTGTTCCTTTATTTTACGGTGCGGGTTATAGAAAAAAGAAGATGGTCTTAAAAGGAGGAGCCCAAATTGAAAAAAATAAACAAAAACGACCCCTTAATAAAATACGGCGGATACGCTTCGCTTATGACGGCCATAGTTGTGGTTGTTGTTATAATTTTAAACATGGCTGTAAGCCAGTTTGACATAAAATTTGACCTTACTAAAAATAAACTTTACACACTTTCACAGGACACTGTTTCACTTATAAAAGACCTTGAGCAGGATGTGAATATATACTCCCTTTATGCCGAGGGCAGTGAAATTACAGTTGTTACCGAAATACTTGATAAATACGCTTCATATTCAGACCACATAAATGTAAGCAATGTAGACCCATATACAGACCCTTCATTTACGGTTAAATATACTCAAAACGGTCAAGCGCCAACGGTAGGTTCTATTGTTGTTGAAACTGACAGCGGCTTTTCCGTTATACCGTACGACGAGGTGGCAGACATAAGTGTTGACCAAATGTCGCAGACAGCATACATAAGAGGAATTAAACTTGAATCTGTTCTTACGGGAACAATAAGACAGCTTACAAATGGAGCGGAAGAATTTGTTTATCAGCTTACGGGACATGGTGAGACGGCTTTGGGAGAAGACCTTGAAAAAGAGCTTGGATACAGCGGCTTTGAGCTTAAAACCCTTGACCTTATAACAAGCGGAACAATGCCGGAGGACTGCGGCATACTTGTTATTAACGGCCCTGTGAGTGATATAAGCCAAAGAGAGCTTGATGAGATAGGCAAATACCTTCAGGGCGGCGGCAAAGCTTTTATAAGCTTTACTCTCACAACCAGCGAAATGCCGAATTTCGACTCTCTTTTAGCCGATTACGGAATTGCTAACAGCGGAAGAATTGTTATGGAAGGCGACGCAAACCATGCTCTTAACAATAATGCTCTGTATCTTGTGCCGGATCTTAACGCCGAAAATGAGATAAGCTCAAGCCTTGTTGACGCTGGAACGACAATATTTATGCCTGTTTCGGTAAGTATAGACAGCCTTCAGGCTAAGCGAAGCACTGTTAATATAGAAGAGGCGGCGGCTACGTCTCAATATGCCTACAGCAAAGATATTATGGAGATAACGGCCGAGAATAATGGCGCTAAGGCCGACGGCGACCCAGAGGGGTCTTTTACAATAGCGGCGGCAATTACCGATACTGATATTAACGGTGTGGAAGAAGGAACAAAAATTGTTGTTTCAGGAACTCCTATGCTTCTTGATGATTCCACAAACAATCTTGTAAACGGCGGAAACTACGGCTTTGTTATGAACGCTTTTGACTGGCTTAACGGTGTTGAAAGCATTGACAGAACAAAAAGCATAGGCGCTGAGGAATACCTTCAGATAACTCAAAGCAAGGCCATAGTTATAATGTTTGTAAGCGTTATAGTTATACCTCTTGCCATACTTTTAGTGGGAGTGGCCGTATTTATAAAAAGGAGGAACAAATGAGCAGCCAAAAAACAAAGCTAATAATAGGTGTTGTGGCCATAGCTGTTGTGGCTGGGGCATTTGCCCTCAGTCAAAGCTATAACGCTGAAAAAGAACAGCAGATTGAGCAGCAGGAAAACGAGAAGATTATATTTAACAGAAGCGAGGCCACAATTAAAAAATACGTTGTTTCAAGCAGTGAGGGAACTACAACATTTAACAAAGGCGACGACACAAATTGGCATATAGAGGGCAATGAAGACGCGCCTCTTGTTCAAATTTCGATAGACCAGGCCATAGCGTTTTTAAACGGCCTTGAATATACGCAAAAAATAGAGGGAGGAATGGCTACCTCCTCCGATTATGGTCTTGACAAAGGTATTACAGATGAGGCCTATGATGAGAATGGCCAGCTTGTGTTCAAAATAACAGTTGGAAATAAAACTGTTGATGAAACGGGATATTACGCCTGTGTTGACGGAGACGACAGCGTATATATAATAGATTCCGAACCAGGAAAAGCTCTTAGCTATGGACCAAATTCATTCCGCGACAGGTATCCATCTTATGTTGATTATTCTGATATAAAATCCCTTGACATAACAATAAGGGACGGAAGAAAATACAGCGTTATTCCAAATCCAGCCGGAGAGATTTCCGACGGATATGGGGAGTATCTGTTAAGCGGATATTACAGCTTTGATGTTCCTGTTATTTCAGATAAACTGGCCGAAAACATAGGCGGTCCTGTTTATGAGATATTTGCTGTTGACTTTATAGACAATCCTGAAAGCGACGAAACCTATGGCTTTAACAATCCGCTTATGGTTTGCTCCGCTTCGGACAATCAGGGCAACGAGTGTGTTATAACAATAGGCAACGAAGCGGGAGATGGAAAGGTTTATGCCAAATTCAGCGGAAAAAATTATGTGTGCACAGTTTATAAAGAAAAGGTAGACAAAATATATAACGCCAATATGTTTGACATTATAGGCAAACGCTTTATAAACGACAGTTATGACGCTTTTTCAGAAATAACAATTAAGGATAACACATTTTCTGGTACATACGCCATTGACGCTGAGAATAAGTCTGTAACACTTAATGGCAGAAATACAGATATGTCAACATTTGGAGAAATATATAAGAGCATAGCAGCCATAACTATGGACGGGGAAGCTATAAATCCTTTGCCTGAAGGCGCGGCAAGCGTTGGTGAAATACGCCTTGTATATAGCAGCGGAGATGTGCTTGACCTTAAATTTTATGATTATGACAACAATTATTATGCCGTTGAAAGAAATGG